>NZ_JAFWFM010000066.1:0-7739 GCF_017515625.1 Geobacillus sp. | reverse complement strand
GTCGGGGAAGCCGCGATCAATCCAGTGCCGCGGCAAATGATCCGCGAAGCAGTCAACGAAGTATTGGCGCAATACGGTTTACATCGCGGGGTGAACGTTGTCATTTCTGTGCCCGGCGGCGAGGAAATCGCCAAAAAAACGTTGAATCCGAGGCTTGGCATTATGGGCGGCATTTCGATTTTAGGAACGCGCGGCATCGTCGTTCCGTTCTCGACCGCCGCCTACCGGGCGAGCATCGTACAGGCGCTTCAAGTGGCGAAAGCGAACGGCTGCCGCCATGTCGTGATCACGACCGGGGGGCGGAGCGAGAAATATGCCATGCAAGAGTATCCGCATTTGCCGGAAGAAGCATTTATTGAAATGGGTGATTTTGTCGGGTTTACGCTGAAGCAATGCAAACGGCTTGGCATCAAGATGGTGTCGATGGTCGGGATGATGGGGAAATTTTCGAAAGTCGCCCAAGGGGTGATGATGGTGCACTCGAAAAGCGCTCCGGTTGACTTCGGTTTTTTGGCGGCGCTCGCTGAGCAAGCCGGCGCCTCTTCCGCGCTGGTGGCCGCGGTGCGCGGCGCGAACACGGCGGCGCAAGTCGGCGACATGCTGCAAGAAGCCGGCTGCACGAAGTTTTTCGAACTGTTGTGTGAGGCGTGTTGCCGGGCAGCGCTCAACGAAGTCGGAGGCGGCTTGACGGTGGCGACGTCCATTTACACCTTGAACGGACAACGATTAGGAAAGGCGGTGCAAATTGATGGGGACGATGAAACTGATCGGCGTGGGAGCTGACGGGAAGGCAAGTCTTCCTGAGCTGTATCGGCGCTGGATTGATGAAAGCGAACTGCTTGTCGGCGGCGAGCGGCAGCTGGCGATGTTTCCTGAATACAAAGGAGAAACGATCGTCATCCGCCGCGGACTGGCGGAGCTGGTGGAGCGGCTTCGGCACGAGACGCGCCGTACTGTCGTGCTGGCGTCTGGCGATCCGCTCTTTTACGGCATCGGCAGCTATTTGGCCGGCAAATTGCCGATTGAGGTGTATCCGGCGGTCAGCTCGGTGCAATGGGCGTTTGCGAAAATGGGGGAGTCTTGGCAAGATGCCGCATTTGTAAGCGCCCATGGCCGCCCGCTCACCGGCCTCGTGCAACGGATCGACGGGCGGCGCAAAGTCGCCATCTTAACCGATGAGACGAACTCGCCGGCCGTCATCGCCCGCTATTTGCTCGAGTACGGCATGACGGAATATGAGGCGTTTGTCGGCGAGGAGCTCGGCGGCCCGAACGAGCGCTGCCGCTTGTTTTCGTTGGAAGAGATGGCGGAAGCCGAGTTTCTTCCATTAAATATAGTCATTTTGCGGCAGACAGCGCCAAGCCCGGTTTGGCCGTTCGGCATTGAGGATGACGAGTTTTTTCAGCGCAAGCCGGACAAAGGATTGATTACGAAAAAAGAAATCCGAGTTTTAAGTCTAAGCGCCTTGCGCTTGCGCCCGGACAGCGTCGTCTGGGATATTGGAACGTGCACCGGTTCGGTGGCGATTGAAGCGGCGAAAATCGCCCGCGACGGCGCCGTGTTTGCGATTGAAAAAAATGAACAAGATATCGAACTTTGCCGGCAAAACTTGCGCAAATTCCGCGTCGATATCACACTTGTGCACGGCAGGGCGCCCGATCGGCTCGACGAATTTGCCGACCCGGATGCCATCTTTATCGGCGGCACGTCAGGCGCGATGTCGCCGTTGTTGGACGTCTGTGCGAAACGGCTGAAGAAAAATGGACGCATTGTGATCAACGCGGCAACAGTTGAGACGCTTGCTGAAGCGGGCCGCGAGCTACGTAGCCGTGGATTTCATGTTGACATCACGCTCGCGCAAGTGTCGCGAAGCAAGCCCATTTTAGAGTTGACGCGCTTTGAGGCGCTCAATCCAGTGTATATCATGACAGCCAAGCGGGAGGGAGACGAATGACCGGCACGTTGTACGGCATCGGTGTTGGCCCGGGCGATCCAGAGCTCATGACGGTGAAAGCATACCGCCGCCTAAAAGAAGCGGATGTCATCGCTTATCCAAAAAAAGGGCGGCAAAGCAAAAGCTATGCCGAACAAATTATCGACGCGTATTTGGCGCCGGAGGAAAAACGCCGGCTTGGGCTTCATTTTCCGATGACAAAAGACGTGGCCGTGCTTGAACCAAAATGGAACGAAGCAGCCGACGCCATTTGGGCGGAACTGTCGGCTGGGCGCGATGTGGCGTTTGTCACCGAAGGCGATCCGCTGTTGTACAGCACGTTCATCCATTTGATGCATGTGATGGAGCGACGCTATCCAGACGCGCCGATCGAAGTCGTCCCCGGCGTCAGCTCGGCGAACGCCGCCGCCGCCCGGCTTCGCCTGCCGCTTGCGGACGGCGATGAAACCGTGGCGATCGTGCCCGCCCGCGACGATGTTGAGGCGATGAAAGCAGTGCTTCTTGAGCACGATTGCGTTGTCTTTTTTAAAGTGGCGAAAGTGATCGATTTGCTGGTTCGTCTGTTGCGGGAACTCGATTTGCTTCATCGCGCCGCTGTTGTGACGAAAGTGACGTCCGGCGAGGAAGTCGTGTGGAAGGTCGAGGAGCTCGACGGAGCGGAACTCGAATATTTGACATTGATGGTGGTGAGAAAGTGAAGCTGTATATCATCGGAGCGGGGCCGGGAGCGCCGGATTTGATCACCGTTCGAGGAGCGGAGCTGTTGGCCGCGGCGGACGACATTTTTTACACCGACTCGTTAGTGAGCGAAGAACTGATTGAGCGTTACCGGAAGCCGGAGGCAGAGGTGTTTCATACAGCCGGCATGCATTTGGAACAAATGGTGGCGATGATGGCCGACAAGGTGAGGCAAGGCCGGCTCGTCGTCCGCGTGCATACGGGTGATCCATCGATTTACGGGGCGATGCTCGAGCAAATCGCCTTATTGAAAGGAGAAGGAATTGAAGTCGAAATCGTCCCCGGTGTCAGTTCGGCGTTTGCGGCCGCGGCCTCGGTGCAGGCCGAGCTCACCGTCCCCGAATTGACGCAGACGGTCATTTTCACCCGCGCCGAGGGGCGGACGCCGGTGCCACCGCGTGAGAAATTGCAGGAGCTGGCCCAGCATCATTGCACCCTTGTCCTTTTTTTAAGCGCGACGCTTGCCAAAAAAGTAAGCGCGGCGCTCCTTGACGCGGACTGGAGCGGTGATACGCCGGTGGCGGTCGTCTATAAGGCGACATGGCCGGATGAAGTGGTGATTCGCTCCACGGTGGCGACATTGGCTGAGGATATGCGGCGCTATGGCGTGACGAAGCACGCCATCATCTTAGCCGGCTGGGCGCTCGATCCGCATATTCATGGACAAGGCTATCGGTCGAAGCTGTATGACCGGACGTTTACGCACGGATATCGAAAGGGGGAGGCGTAAGGTGGGGGCTGTTGCCATAAACAACGAAAGGAACGGCGTCTATGCGGTCGTGGCCATTACGAAACACGGGGTCGAGATCGCCCGCCGGCTCGGCGGCGCTCTAGTTGGAGCGGACGTGTATTATACGGAGAAATTCGCCCGCGGCGATGAAGCCGAGCACGGGATCCGCTTGTTTTCCGGCAACGTGAAGACGTTGCTGCCGGAGCTGTTCGCCCGCTACGACGGGCTCATTTGCATCATTTCGCTCGGCGCGGCCGTCCGGATGATCGCTCCATTGCTGAAAGATAAAAAGACCGATCCGGCGGTTGTCGTCATTGATGATAAAGGAGAACATGTCATCAGCGTATTATCCGGCCATTTAGGAGGCGCCAACGAACTGACGCGGCGTGTGGCCGCCATATTGGGCGCCCGCCCGGTCATTACGACCGCTTCCGATGTGCAGCAGACGATCGCTGTTGATCTATTCGGCCGCGAATTCGGCTGGGAATGGGAGTCGGATGACAACTTGACGCCGGTGAGCGCGGCTGTTGTCAATGAAGAACCGGTCGCCATTGTGCAAGAGTCAGGAGAACCAAATTGGTGGCCGGCGGGCCGCCCGCTGCCAAAAAAACATCATCGTGTACGGCTCGATCGCGGAGGCGCTGTCCGCTCGCCCGACGGCGGCGCTTGTGGTCACTCACCGGCTGCTTGCGCCGAAAGAAGAAGCGATTTTGCAAAACGGCGTCTTGTATCGCCCGAAAGTGATCGCCCTTGGCATCGGCTGCAACCGCGGCACATCGGCTGACGAAATCGAAGCGGTCATCCGCGAGACGCTCAATGAGCTGCGCTTTTCGCTCAAAAGCGTCAAAGCGGTGTGCACCATTGACTTGAAAAAGGATGAACAAGGCCTTTTGGAGGTAGTCAACAAATATCGATGGGAATTGGTTGCATATACGCCAGAAGAGCTGAACACGGTGCCGATCGAAGCGCCGTTGGAGACCGTGTTTCGCTACACCGGCGCCTACGGGGTGAGCGAGCCGGCGGCGAAATTGTACAGCGGGGCCGATCGAATGGCGCTCGTGAAAAAGAAATCGGGCAACGTGACGATTTCTGTGGCACTGATCGATCACAGACGCAGAAAGGAGAGCGAGCCATGCGACGGCTTGTCATCGCTGCGCCAGGAAGCGGAGCCGGCAAAACGACTGTAACGCTCGGCTTGATGGCGGCCATGAGGCAGCAAGGATATACGGTGCAAGGGTTTAAATGCGGCCCGGACTACATTGATCCGACGTACCATACGGCTGTGACCGGCCGGCCGGCGCGCAACTTGGACAGTTGGATGATGGGAAGCGAAGCGGTCAAAACGGTGCTCGCCAACGGTTGTCAAGGGGCTGATATCGCCATCATCGAGGGGGTGATGGGGCTGTTTGACGGGAAACAGCCGCTTTCTGACGAGGGGGCGACGGCTAAAATCGCCGTATTGACCGAAAGCCCGGTGCTGCTTGTCGTCGATTGTTCCGGCATGGCCCGCAGCGCCGCCGCCATCGTCCATGGGTTTCAAACGTTTCGCCCCGATGTGCGCCTCGCCGGCGTATTTGCCAACCGCGTCGGCAGCGAAGGGCATTTTCGGCTCGTCAAAGCGGCCATCGAGCAAACGTGCGGGGTGCCGGTCGTCGGGTTTCTCACGCAAGACGAAGCGTTGGCGCTACCAGAGCGCCATTTAGGGCTCGTGCCGTCGGTGGAGCGCGGCGAACTGGATTCGTTTTTTGCCAATCTGGGGAGAAAGGTGGCGCGCACGATCGATTGGGAGACGCTCCTTTCGATTGCAGAAGCGCCAGCCCTTTGTTCTCCGGCGCCGCTCATTCGCCCTTCGCGGCCGTATCGCGTGCGCGTGGCGGTTGCCAAAGATGCTGCCTTTCATTTTTACTATCCGGAGAATCTGGAGATGCTTTCTGCCTGTGGCGCGGAGCTTGTCTACTTTTCTCCGCTCGCCGGCGAGCCGCTTCCGGATGGGGTGAACGGATTGTATATCGGCGGCGGGTTTCCGGAAGAGTTTGCCGCCGAGCTCGCCAGGCAAGCCGCTGTCAAACAGTCGATCCGCGCCGCCATCGAACACGGGTTGCCGACGTTGGCCGAGTGCGGCGGGTTTATGTTTCTCACCGAACAGCTTGTTGCGACGGACGGTTCGGCCTATGAGATGGCGGGCGTCATCCCGGGGAAGGTCGTGATGAAGACGAAGCTCGCGGCGCTTGGCTACCGCGAAGTGCGCGGTCGAAATGGAAATTTTCTATTGCCGGAAGGAGAAACAGCGCGCGGCCATGAGTTTCACTACTCCGTTTATGAGCCGCGCGGTGAGACGCCGTTTGCCTACGAAACGAGCGGCCGGAAAGGAACGAAGCCTGACGGTTATTTGGCGCACCGGCTTTTCGCTGGCTATGTCCATTTTCATTTCGCGTCCGCCCCGGCGATGGTTGAGCGGTGGCTCGCCGAATGCGAGAAGGTGACCATCAATGGCTAAGGCGCTGCCGATTATGTTTCAAGGCACCCATTCTGATGCCGGCAAAAGCGTCATCGCCACTGCGTTTTGCCGCATGTTCGCCCAAGACGGCTGGAAGACGGCGCCGTTCAAGTCGCAAAACATGTCGTTAAACTCCTACGTGACGCCAGACGGAAACGAAATCGGACGGGCGCAAGGAATTCAGGCCGAAGCGGCCGGAGTGGCGGCGCGCGCTGAGATGAATCCGATTTTGATTAAGCCAAGCCGCGAGCATGAATCGCAAATCGTTGTGCTTGGCAAACCGTACGGCAATATGCAGGCGTTCGCTTACCGGAACGAGTTTTTCCACCAAGGGCTGGCCGTCATCCGTCAGTCGCTCGAAACGTTGATGAACGAGTATGACCGGATTGTCATTGAAGGAGCGGGAAGCCCGGCGGAAGTAAACTTAAACGACCGCGAGTTGGTCAACATGCGCATCGCCCGTCTCGCCAACGCCCCGGTCGTGTTGATCGGCGATATTGAGCGGGGCGGGGTGTTCGCGAGCCTCGTTGGAACGCTGTCGCTGCTTGAGCCTGAGGACCGAAAGCGGGTCATTGGGGTCATCATTAACAAGTTTCGCGGCGATGTGGCGCTGCTTAAGCCTGGGCTCGATTGGTTTGAGCAGCACACCGGCGTGCCGGTGCTTGGCGTCGTTCCATATTTGCCTGATTTGGCGATCGATGCGGAAGATTCGCTGTCGCTTGAGCGGTTTGCTTCATCTGTCGGGGGAGAGGAAGCGATTGATGTCGCTGTCATCCGCTGTCCGAAAATCGCCAATTTCACCGACATCGACCCGCTGCTGGCAGAACCGGACTGCCGCGTCCGGTTGGTGACGCACGTCGACGAGCTTGGAGCGCCGGATGTGATCGTGCTTCCCGGCAGCAAAAACACGATCGAAGACTTGATTTATATGAAGAAAAGAGGACTCGCTTCCCGCATTGTGTCGCTTGTCAATGAAGGAAAAGCGAGAGTCGTCGGCTTATGCGGCGGCTACCAAATGCTTGGCGTCGTCATCCGCGATCCGTATGGAGTCGAGACGCCGCTCCCCGAAGTAAAAGGACTTGGTTTGCTGCCGATTGAAACGACGCTTGAGCGGACGAAAATCACGATCCGTACGGAAGGGATGCTTACGTGGGCGGGCGAGCGGTTTTCGGTGCAAGGATACGAGATTCATATGGGCCGCTCGGCGCCGCTTCCTGGCTATGCGCCGCTTATTGAGGCGAACGGCCGCCATGAAGGGGCGAAGCACAGTGATGAGCGAGTGCTGGGCACGTACATGCACGATTTGTTTCATAACGATGCGTTCCGCACCGCGTTTTTCAACAACATTCGCCGCCAAAAAGGAATCGCTCCTTCTGGCGTCCGACTCTTTCGCTCGCTCAAAGAAAAGGCGTTCGACCGGCTTGCCGCTCATGTCCGCGAGCATGTCGACGTCGGACGGATCGAACAGATGATGCGTCAATTTCAGCGGCTGTGATCGATATGGAAAATGGTGGTGCGGAGGAACGGCCGATATGGCCCGCTTTTGCCGAGCGATTGGCTCGGTTTGGGGGCTGCGAATTCCTCTGTAAAGCGGGAGGTCTCCGGCCTTCCACTGCGCTAAAGCGTGACGGGGGAAAGCTGCTTTTTCGCCCCTCAATCATAGACCCTCAATCATAGACGAGAAAGGAGCATTCCCGTTAGGAGCTTTTCCGGGGACTTGATCAAAAAAAGCCCTCTTGGTATGATGCAGGGGTGTCAAACAATTACCATCATGCCAAGGAGGACTTCAGATGAATTGTACACAAAACTATAAAATTGAT
>NZ_JAFWFM010000065.1:0-3350 GCF_017515625.1 Geobacillus sp. | reverse complement strand
TTTTTGTCCCCGTCGCCCTTGACGACTCTTCCGCACCTTTGGCGGGTGTTGGTCAAGGGCGAATCCGGCCCTCCGCATGCCCCACGATGCTCAATGGGATGATCTGTGTGGAGTTTTCATAGAACTTTTGACGCTACCTCAGTTAGGCGTTTTGCCTGCTCATTTGTTTCATTGTCGATTGTGATTTTGGGTAAAATTAGAAATGGAAAGGCGATATCCAAAGGAGGAGAATGGAATGAACGTGCGGATTGAACGCGACTCGCTCGGTGAGGTGCAGGTGCCGGCTGATAAGTACTGGGGGGCGCAGACGGAGCGAAGCCGGCAAAACTTTCGCATCGGCAAAGAAACAATGCCGCTTGAACTCATTTATGCCTATGCCGAGCTGAAAAAGGCGGCGGCGATCGTGAACCATCAGGCTGGAAAGCTGAGCGAAGCGAAGCAGCGGGCGATTGTGGCCGCGTGCGAGGAAATTTTGGCGGGCCGATGGGATGACCATTTTCCACTCGTCGTCTGGCAGACGGGAAGCGGGACGCAGACGAACATGAACGTCAACGAAGTCGTGGCGAGGAGGGCGAATGAGCTGCTAGGTGACGGGGAGGGGCGCATTCACCCAAACGATGATGTGAACATGTCGCAAAGCTCGAACGACACATTCCCAACTGTGATGCATATCGCGATCTTCACGAAGATCCAAACGCACCTCCTGCCAGCGCTTGATGGCTTGATCGGAACATTCGCTGCGAAAGAACGCCAATATGAAAAGACGATCAAAATCGGGCGCACCCACTTGCAAGACGCGACGCCGCTCACATTTGGGCAGGAGATTTCCGGCTGGCGGACGATGCTGGAAAAAAGCAAGGCCATGATCACCGAAGCGAGTGAGAAGCTGCTTGATTTGGCGATCGGCGGCACGGCGGTCGGAACCGGAATCAATGCGCCGCCGGGATTTGGCGAACAAGTGGCCGAGCAGCTGAAGGCGCAAACCGGCTATCCATTCCGTTCGGCAACAAACAAATTCCATGCGTTAACCAGCCATGACGAGATTGTTTACGTCCACGGGTCATTGAAAGCGCTCGCTTCCGATTTGATGAAAATCGCCAACGACATCCGCTGGCTGGCGAGCGGGCCGCGCTCCGGGCTCGGGGAGATCACGATTCCAGCCAATGAACCGGGGAGCTCGATCATGCCGGGGAAAGTGAATCCGACGCAAAGCGAAGCGATGACGATGGTCGCTGTTCAAGTGTTCGGCAACGACGCCACGATCGGTTTTGCGGCAAGCCAAGGCAACTTCCAATTAAATGTGTTCAAGCCAGTCATCGCTTATAACGCCATTCAGTCCGTGCAGCTGCTCGGCGATGCGATTCGTTCGTTTGATGAGCGGTGCGCCAAAGGGTTGGAGGCGAATGAAGCGAAAATGAAAGAATACGTAGAGCGGTCGCTCATGCTCGTGACGGCGCTGAGCCCGCATATCGGCTATGACCGGGCGTCGGAAATCGCGAAGCTCGCCATCGCGAAGGGTTGACGCTCAAGGAAGCGGCATTGAAAACCGGGTATGTGACAGCTGAGCAGTACGAAGAATGGGTGAGGCCGGAGAAGATGATTTAGCGGCACAAAACGACGGGTAGATCAGCCGTGAGCGAATAGGCGGGCCAAAAACGGGGCTGACCCAAAACGCGAATGCGTTTTGGGATCAGCCCCCACTTTTTTGCCTCAAATATAGAAGAATCGCCCTTTTTTCTGGTAGAATAGAGTCACCAAAACCACTACCACCGAAAGAAGGGCGATTCTTTTATGAAACATGATCATATTTCCTTTAAAGAGTATACCATGGACAACCTCTCTTTGCCAAGCAACATCGCCGATCTCATTCCACGGGATAACATGGCCCACGTGGTTCATGAGATGGTTGAACGCATCCCGATGGAGACGTTTCTTGCTTACTACAAAGGAGGGGGCGCCTCCGCCTATCATCCGAAAATGATGACCAAAATTCTCCTTTACGCTTACACCCAAAAAATGTATCATGGCCGTGAGATTGCACGGCAGCTCGAAGTCCACCTTCCCCTCATGTGGCTAAGTGGATTTCAAAAGCCGGACTTCCGCTCCATCAATCGGTTTCGTTCGGAGCGGATGAAAGACCTGATTGACGACCTGTTCCGGGAAATGATCACGCTGCTCGTGGCCGACGGCTATGTCAAGATGGAAGATTATTTTGTGGATGGAACGAAAATTGAAGCGAATGCCAACCGGTACACCTTCGTTTGGCGCAAATCGGCTGAGAAGTACCAGGAGAAACTCCAAGCCAATGTCGATCGGCTGATTGCCCAGATCGAGGCGATCGTGGAAGAAGAAAAGGCGGAAGACATCGACCCTTCGCCGGCCTTTACGTCAGAAGAAATCCGAAAGAAAACCGAGGAGTGGGAAAAACGGTTGGAGGCCGAGCCGGACAACCAACCGTTGAAGAAGGCCATCAAGAAGATGAAGGAGGACTACTTGCCCCGCAGTGAAAAGTATGAACACCAACTCCATGTATGCGGGGATCGCAACAGCTATTCCAAGACCGATGTGGATGCCACCTTCATGCGGTTGAAGGAGGATCACATGCGAAACGGCCAGCTCAAGCCGGCCTATAACGTACAGGTGGGTTCTTCCGGCCAATTTATTTTGGGGTATTCCCTTCATCAGAGGCCGGGCGACACTCGTTGTCTTCTCCCGCATTTGGAGACCGTTCGAGAGAAGTACGGCGTGGAACCCGAACGTTTGATCGCTGACGCGGCTTATGGCTCGGAAGAGAACTACGTGAAGCTGGAAGAGAAGCACATATCGGCCTTGATCAAGTACCATACGTATGAGAAGGAGAACACGCGCAAGGTCAAGAAAAATCCGCATCATCAGCAGAATTGGACCTATGTGGAAGAAGAAGACGTTTGGATTTGCGCCAATGGGAAAAAGCTGGTTCGCACCGGAACTTCGAAACAGACCACGGAATCAGGATACACCTCGGTCACCCGACACTACCAATGCCATGAATGCGAAGGATGTCCGTTCCGTTCGGCCTGCACGACTTCCAAGTATGGACGAACCACGCAATGGAACCCCATCTATCATGAACAAAAACAGAAAGCCCGCGAACGGTTGGAGAGTGAAGAAGGGCAAGCCCGATACCGCCAACGCCAAACCGACATTGAGAGTGTATTTGGGCAAATCAAACAAAATCGCGGGTTTCGTCGCTTTGTCCTGCGAGGCCTCCAAAAAGTTTCCATCGAATGGGGGCTGGTTTGTGCTGCCCACAATCTTCTCAAAAAAGCCGCTAGGGACAAGCAATTGTCCTTGGTGGCGTAAATGAGGGG
>NZ_JAFWFM010000064.1:0-28641 GCF_017515625.1 Geobacillus sp. | reverse complement strand
GTCACTCCTTTGTTTTGGCTGTTGGGTGTCGTTACCTCAATGATGGCCGAAAACAACGGGGGTGGCAAGCTTTTTTTCTTCCAACCGTTGAAACTCAAGGGAAAACCGTGAGTGTGGAGGATAAACTTTTGACAATACCGTATAAAGAATGGAGGTTTGGGAGATGAAAACGAAAGTCACTCGTCTTCTTTTATTGCCGTTTCTTCTTTTTCTTCCTCTTTCTGCCCATGCCGAGGCGAAAGAGATGAAGGAGGCGAAAGTGAAGCTGGCCGATGAGGCGAAATCAGCCATTTTGATTGAACGCGACACCGGCAAAGTATTGTATGAAAAAAATGCCCATGAACCATTGCCGCCGGCGAGCATGACGAAAATTATGACGATGCTGTTGATCATGGAAGCCATCGATGAAGGAAAGCTGTCCTACGATGAAAAAGTGCGGGCGAGCGAATACGCCGCGTCAATGGGTGGATCGCAAATTTTCCTCGAGCCGGGCGAGGAAATGACCGTCGATGAGATGCTGCACGGCATTGCCATCGGTTCGGCCAACGACGCGTCGGTCGCTATGGCTGAGCAGATCGCCGGGTCGGAAGAAGCATTTGTCGAGATGATGAATAAAAAAGCGAAACAGCTTGGCTTAAAAAACACCCATTTCGTCAATGCGACCGGCCTGCCGGCGGAACATCACTACAGCAGCGCTTATGATATGGCCATGATGGCGCGCGAACTGTTGAAATATGAAGATATTACGAAATATACGAGCAAGTACGAAGACTATTTGCGCGAAAATACGGACAAAAAATTTTGGCTCGTCAATACGAACCGGCTTGTCAAATTTTATCCGGGCGTTGACGGCCTGAAAACCGGATATACAGCCGAAGCGAAATATTGTTTGACCGCCACGGCGAAAAAGAACGGCATGCGCGTCATCGCTGTTGTGTTTGGAGCACCGACGCCGAAATCGCGCAATGCGCAAATTACGAAGATGCTCGATTACGCGTTTTCCCAATATCGAACTCACCAGGTGTACAAACGGAATGAAACAGTCGCCCGCGTCAACATAAGCAAAGGCAAACGGTCATCCGTCGAAGCGGTGACGTCGGAGTCGGTGTCGGTGCTGACGAAAAAAGGACAGTCGGTCGAGCAGATCGAAAAAGTGATCAAAGTGAAAGACAATGTGAAAGCACCCGTTCGCAAAGGCGATGAGCTTGGCGTCCTCATTTTAAAACAGGATGGAAAAGAAATTTTGCACAGCCCGATCGTCGCCAAGCAAACGGTCGAAGAAGCGAGCTTTTGGGATTTGTTTAAGCGGGTGTTTGGCCGCTTCGTGCAAGTGGGATAATGTCAAGTTTTGCGGTCTTTTCGCTCTCTTTGGCGAACGACCACTAGTTTTGTCGGGCGGCAGGATTTCGGGCGGACAGCAGCGAAATGTCTCCATATCCTGAAATGGACAAGGGGGAACACGCTGTGAGTCTCGCGATCGACTTGGAAGTGAAGCAAGACGTGCTCATCGTTCGCCTGTCTGGGGAGCTTGACCATCATACAGCCGAAGAATTGCGTGAACAAGTGACGGATGTGCTCGAAAACCGAGCGATCCGCCATATCGTGCTCAATTTAGGACAATTGACGTTCATGGACAGCTCTGGCCTCGGCGTCATTCTCGGACGCTATAAACAAATCAAAAACGTCGGCGGGCAGATGGTTGTATGCGCCGTATCGCCGGCCGTCAAACGGCTGTTTGACATGTCGGGTCTGTTTAAAATCATCCGCGTTGAGGCGGATGAGCAATTCGCCTTGCAAGCATTGGGGGTGGCGTAAATGCGCAACGAAATGCACCTCCAATTTTCTGCCCGCAGCGAAAATGAATCGTTCGCCCGTGTGACTGTGGCGGCGTTCGTCGCCCAGCTTGACCCGACGATGGACGAACTGACGGAAATTAAAACGGTTGTCTCTGAGGCGGTGACAAACGCGATCATTCACGGCTACAACAACGATCCGAACGGCATCGTCTCCATTTCGGTCATCATTGAAGACGGTGTCGTCCATTTGACGGTGAGAGACGAAGGAGTCGGCATTCCTGACATCGAAGAAGCGCGCCAGCCGTTGTTTACGACAAAGCCCGAGCTCGAGCGGTCAGGGATGGGCTTTACCATTATGGAAAACTTCATGGACGAAGTCATCGTCGAATCGGAAGTGAATAAAGGGACGACTGTGTATTTGAAAAAGCATATTGTGAAAAGCAAAGCGTTATGTAACTGAGGGAGACATGCCTATGGATGTCGATGTCAAGCAAGGTCAGTCGCCAATCAAAGATCAGGAGATGAAAGAGCTGATCCGCCGCAGCCAAGAAGGCGATCAAGAAGCGCGTGATGAAATTATTGAAAAAAACATGCGCCTCGTCTGGTCGGTCGTTCAACGTTTTTTAAACCGCGGCTATGAAGCGGATGACTTGTTTCAAATCGGCTGCATCGGCTTGTTAAAGTCGGTCGACAAGTTTGACCTGTCATATGACGTCAAGTTTTCGACGTACGCCGTGCCGATGATCATTGGGGAGATTCAGCGGTTTCTTCGCGACGACGGCACCGTCAAAGTGAGCCGTTCGCTGAAAGAGATGGGCAACAAAATCCGCAAGGCGAAAGATGAGCTGTCGAAAACGCGCGGGCGGGCGCCGACGGTTACGGAAATCGCCGACCATTTAGGCATTTCGCCAGAAGACGTTGTTCTGGCTCAAGAGGCGGTCCGCTTGCCGACATCGATTCACGAAACGGTGTACGAAAACGACGGCGATCCGATTACGTTGCTTGATCAAATTGCTGACGCCGACGAGGCGTCATGGTTTGACAAAATCGCCTTAAAAAAAGCGATCGAAGAACTCGACGAGCGTGAAAGGCTGATCGTCTATTTGCGCTATTACAAAGACCAAACCCAGTCCGAAGTGGCATCGAGGCTCGGCATCTCTCAAGTGCAAGTATCCCGGCTGGAAAAGAAAATATTGCAGCACATAAAGGACAAAATGGACGGATAGTCCATTTTGTCCGCACAAAGTGTTCTCAAAATGGACGGATGTCAATTCATCGGCGGTGAACCATGAATCGCATCCGTCTTTTGGTCTGTAAGCGCATTTTGGAACGCTTTTTCCAGAGCAAGCAACAAAAGTCTAAAAAAGAATGGGCATTTTTTGCCCATTCTTTTCTATTTTTATGAAATCGATGGTGAACGCCGACAGGCCGCATGATCGGTGTTTTTGCCAACCAAACTAAAGAAAAACAAAATGGGGATAAAGGTGTGAAGCAGATGGCAACCACTGTGTTTATTAAGCCACGCCATCGCGTGCAAGTGAAACCGGGAGCGGTCGTCACGCTCGGAGAAGTGGCCCAAATGACGGGAGGAGATGGCGGGCTGATTCGCCGGCTGAAGGCGATTCCGCTCTACCGCATCCAGCCGAGCGACAAGAACATCGTCATTATCGATATGATGCACATTGTTCGGGCTGTGCTTGATGCCGACCCGTCGCTTGATGTGCAGATGGTCGGCCCCTCACAGACGATCGTGGAAGTTGTGTACGAAAAACGGCGGTTTTCAATGGCTTCTTTTCTTCTCGTTTGGCTTCTTTTGTTCGTCGGTTCAGCCATGGCGATCATGAATTTCCACGAAGATGTGAGCATGCAGCAAGCGCATCGCCATCTTTACCAGATGATGACCGGCCAATCGGTCGATAAACCGCTGCTTTTGCAAATTCCATATTCGCTTGGGCTCGGCATCGGGATGATTTTATTTTTCAACCATTGGTTCCGCAAACGAATCAACGAGGAGCCCAGCCCTCTTGAAGTCGAAATGTTCAACTACCAGCAGGCGATCGATCAATACGTCATTTTGCACGAAAACAAAGAAAGCATGAGGCATCTTGACGACGCTTAAGGTGTTGCTGGTAGTGTTCGTCGGCTTTGCTGGAGGGCTGGCGGTCGGAACCGGGTTTGTCGCCTTTTTGGTTGTGCTTGGCGTCATTCCGCGCTTGACGCAGCTGACGAAAACGACGAAGCGCATTCACGCCTATGAGTGGAGTGCTGTCGCGGGTGCCATTGTCGGCGGCTGGATGAGCCTGTGCAATTCGGTGTGGCATTTATCCAAATATTGGCTTGTGCCGATCGGATTGTTTCATGGTGTGTTTATCGGAATGCTCGCTGCCGCTTTAACAGAGGTGTTGAACGTTTGGCCGATTTTAGCGAAGCGGATCGGCGTCGATGATAAAATCGTCATTTTACTTATGGCCATCGCCTTTGGCAAAGTGGCCGGTTCGTTGTTTCATTGGCTTTATTTTGTCGATCACTTTCGCTGACAAAGGAGGAAGGAAACGTGGGATTAAAGTCCGATTATGTCCGTGAGGTGAAGGCGTTTCAGCCTTCTCCCCCATACGCCGCCAATGCGGTAAAAGCGTTTCTTGTCGGCGGGGCGCTTTGTGCGTTGGCGCAATGGCTCGTTGATTGGTATGGCGGCACGTTTGCCGCTTCGCCGCTCGAGGCTCATCTGTGGGCGTCTATGGTGATGGCCGGATTGGCGATTGTGTTGACGGCCGTCGGGAAATATGATGATTTCAGCCAATTTGCCGGTGCGGGGGCGACGATGCTCATTACAGGGCTGGCCAATGCCATCGCGAGCGCTGCCATCGAACATCGCAGCGAAGGATGGACGGCCGGGGTGGCCGGGCAGATGTTGAAAGCCGGTGGGGCAGCGGTCATTTATGGTCTGATTGCCGCCTATGTGCTTGGCCTTGTTTGGCCGTGACGAAAAGAGGGATTGGCCATGAAACGTGTCGGAAAGCAGACATGGGTGTTTGACGATGGTGTTTACATCCAAGCGGCCGCTGCCGCAGTCGGGCCGCTTGAAGCCGACGGGCCGCTCGGAAGTTATTTTGATGTTTGTCATCGCGACTTATATTGCGGCGAAGCGACGTGGGAGCTGGCCGAGCGGAGGCTGATGCGGGAGGCGGTGGATTGCTGCTTGCAAAAGGCGGGCGTCTCTGCCGAAGAAGTCGATCTATTTTTGGCCGGTGATTTGTTAAACCAAAATGCGACATCGAACTATGTCGCCCGCGAGCTGCCGATTCCGTTTTTATGCTTGTTCGGCGCCTGTTCGACCTCGATGCAAACGTTGGCGGCAGCCGCTGCGTTTGTCGCTGGTGGATTGGCTGATCGGGCGCTTGCGGCGACAAGCAGTCATAACGCGACGGCCGAACGGCAGTTTCGCTACCCGACTGAACTGGGGGTGCAAAAGCCGAAAACGGCGACGTTCACCGTCACGGGCGCCGGTGCCGCGCTCGTTGGCCGCGCGCCGGGACGTTGGCGCGTCCGGGCGGCGACGATCGGCAAAGTCGTTGACGCCGGGCTGAAAAACCCACTCGACATGGGGGCGGCGATGGCCCCGGCGGCGGCCGATACGATCGAGCAGCATTTCCGTGACTTAGGCGTCTCGCCGGGCGATTACGATTTGATTGTCACCGGCGACTTGTCGCGCGTCGGCAGCGTCATCGTCCGCGAGTTGCTTGCTGAATCAGGCTACGATGTGACCGACGTTTACAACGATTGCGGGATGATGATTTACCGGCCAGATCAAAAGGTGTTCGCCGGCGGCAGCGGCTGCGCCTGCTCGGCGGTCGTCACGTACGGGTATTTGCTTCAAGAGCTCGCCCGCGGAACGTTTCGACGCCTGTTTGTCGTCGCTACCGGGGCGCTCTTGAGTCAAACGATGGTGCAGCAAAACAGTCGATCCCAGCGATCGCTCACGGCGTCGTCATCGAAGCGGCTGGACAGGAGTCGGATTTGCCGCCGTAGGACGTCTTTTATTTGGGAACGATCAGGAGGGAATGTGATATGGAATACGTCCGTGCCTTTCTCGCCGGCGGGCTCCTGTGCGCCATCGTTCAGCTCATCATCGACCGCGGCAAATGGACGCCGGCTGGCGTCGCCGGTTCGCTTGTCGTCTTTGGCGTACTCCTTGGCTTTGGCGGCGTCTATGATCCATTCGTCGCTTGGGCTGGCGCCGGGGCGACGATGCCGCTATGCGGATTTGGGTATTGGTTGGCGAAAGGGGCCATGGTAGAACCGCGGCCGGAGGGATTTGTCGAAACCGGAGCAGCGGTGTTCCGATTTGCCGGCGCCTTGTTCGCTTTTATCGTGGCTGGCTCTTTTGCCGCGGCGCTCACTTGCAAACCGAAAGGGTAGAGATGATGGAAAAACGACGAGTCATTTTAGTAACGGATGGGGACGAGTTCGCCTGCCGGGCGATTGAGCGGGTTGCAGCCGAAATCGGCGGCCGTTGCATTTCTCGCTCGCAAGGCAATCCAACGAAACTGAGCGGTGAACAGTTGGTCGAACTCATTTTGCAAACGCCGCACGATCCAGTGTTTGTCATGTTTGACGATTGCGGCGCCCTCGGGGAGGGGGCCGGAGAGCAGGCGCTTCGCTATGTGGCGACGCATGAGCAAATCCAAGTGCTCGGGGCGCTGGCGGTTGCCTCCAATACGCACCAGCATGAATGGACAAAAGTGCATGTGAGCATCGACCGTGACGGCGTGATGACCGAATATGGGGTCGATAAAGAAGGCGTCCGGGACCTCGAGATCGGGCGGATCAATGGCGATACCGTCTACTGCCTTGACCGGCTGAACATTCCGCTCATCGTCGGCATCGGCGACATCGGCAAAATGGGATATCGAGACCATGCGAAATACGGAGCGCCGATTACGCGCAAGGCGGTCGAGTTGATTCTCGAAAGGAGTGGTGGCCATGCCGGAAAAAGAAAAGAAACCGAAAGCGCCGATCGCGAAGCGGCTCGTTGACAACGCGAAGTTTTTGCAACAGCGGATCGGCGTCGGGACAAGCTTTGATTTAGGCGTGCGGAAAATCTATATCCTAAACCGGGAAGTACATATTTACTACTGCAACGGTTTATGCGATACGCAATACATTATCGAATTGTTAAAACAAATTGTGCACGTCAACGATGATGAACGCCAGGCGTCCCAAGCGTGGCAGATCATCGAAAATCGACTCGTTCATCAGCAAGTCAGTCCGGTGACGAGCCTCGACGAAGCGGTTGACAAGCTGCTGTCGGGCTTGATCATCGTCTTAATTGAAGGCGAATCGACCGGATTTGCTGTCGACGTCCGCAGCTATCCGGGTCGGCAGCCGCAAGAGCCGGATACGGAAAAAGTTGTGCGCGGCGCCCGCGACGGCTATGTCGAGAACATCATTGTCAACACGGCGCTCACCCGCCGCCGCATCCGCGACGAGCGGCTGCGCTTTGAAATTTTGCAAGTCGGCGAGCGGTCAAAAACGGACGTATGCATCGCCTATATTAAAGACGTCGCTGACCCGGGGCTTGTTGAACTCGTCAAGAAAGAGTTGCAGCAAATCAACGTCGATGGACTGACGATGGGCGACAAAACAGTTGAAGAGTTTTTAGTCAAGCAAGGATACAACCCGTACCCGCTCGTCCGTTACACCGAGAGGCCAGATGTAGCAGCGACGCACCTGCTTGAAGGGCACGTGCTCATTATGGTTGATACATCGCCAAGCGTCATCATCACGCCGACAACATTTTTTCACCACGTCCAGCATGCCGAGGAATACCGGCAGTCGCCAGGGGTCGGGACGTTTGTGCGCTGGGTGCGGTTTTTAGGCATTTTGACGTCGTTGTTTTTGCCGCCGCTTTGGGTGCTGTTTGTCCTTGAGCCTGAACTGCTGCCGAAAGAGTGGGGGTTCATCGGTCCGAACAAGCAAACGAATATTCCGATCATCGTGCAAATTTTGATCGCTGATTTTGGAATTGAGCTTTTGCGGATGGCAGCCATTCATACGCCGACGCCGCTCTCTACGGCGATGGGCTTGATCGCCGCTGTCTTGATCGGGCAAATCGCGATTGACGTTGGGCTGTTTGTGTCGGAAGTCATCTTGTATGTTTCCGTCGCGGCGATCGGTTCATTTGCAACGCCGAGCTATGAGCTGAGCGTGGCCAATAAAATTTCCCGCCTGGCGCTCGTCGTGCTCGTCTTCTTGTTTAAGGTGCCCGGATTCGTCATCGGCGCGACGGTTTATTTGCTTTGGCTCGTTAGCATCCGTTCCCTCAACACGCCGTACTTATGGCCGTTCATTCCGTTTGACCCGGCGGCATTTATGCAAATTGTCGTCCGCCGCTCGGCGGCCGGGGCGAAAGTGCGTCCGAGCATCGTTCATCCGCAGGACGTGCGAAAGCAACCGACATGACGCAGATCGTCATCGCACAAGCGGCCGTTTCCATTGGCATATATGGACGGCCGCTTTCTCCCTTTTGGCGCTATTGAAACTTTTTTATAATTATGATACGTTATACTTGACGTTTCGCACCTTTGCAAGCGCCATTGGCAAGTCGTCCGTCCGCCTAAGGAGGGCGGGCGCTCGATGCAGAGGGCGCACGCGGCTGTATGACAGCCTGCCATGCGGCGGGGCTGATTGCTCTGCGGCTTTGTTTTTTTCAAGGCAGGCGCCGGTTGCGAAACTGTCTTTTTTGCTTTTGGTATGCATGTTTGCGCCACTTTGATGAGGAATGAGGGATTTCAATGTTTTTTCATGGGACGAGCCGCGTCAATGAAAAAGGGCACTTGGAAATTGGCGGCGTCGATACGGTCGAGTTGGCGAAAACGTATGGAACGCCGCTTTATATTTATGACGTTGCTTTGATCCGCGCGCGGGCGCGCGCGTTTAAGGGAGCGTTCCGCCGCCATGGCGTGCAGGCGCAAGTCGCCTACGCCAGCAAGGCGTTTTCTTCAGTTGCCATGGTGCAGCTGGCCGCTGAGGAACAATTGTCGCTCGATGTCGTCTCAGGCGGGGAGCTGTATACGGCTTTGGCCGCCGGGTTCCCGCCGGAGCGCATCCATTTCCATGGCAACAACAAAAGCTGGGATGAACTGGCGATGGCGCTTGAACACGGGGTCGGCTGCATCGTGGCCGACAACTTTTACGAGCTCGAGCTGATTGAACAATTGGTGGGGCCATCCGGTCGAGCGGTTTCGGTTTTGCTTCGCGTGACGCCAGGGGTTGAGGCGCATACGCACGATTACATTTTAACCGGACAGGAAGACTCGAAGTTCGGCTTTGATTTGAATAACGGTCAAGCGGATGAAGCGTTCCGGCGCGTCATGGCGTCGGCTGCGTTTCAACTGCTCGGCGTCCATTGCCATATCGGATCGCAAATTTTTGAAACGACCGGCTTTGTGCTCGCCGCACGAAAAGTGTTTGCCAAGCTGGCCGAATGGCACAAAACGTGTGGGTTCGTTCCTGCGGTCGTCAACCTTGGCGGCGGCTTTGGCATCCGCTATACAGATGAAGACGACCCGATTCCGGTGTCAGCGTATGTCGACTGTATCGTGGATGAGGTGAAAACACAGGCGGAAGTGCATCAACTTCCGCTGCCGGAAATTTGGATTGAGCCCGGCCGCTCGCTCGTGGGGGATGCCGGAACGACGATTTATACGATCGGCTCGCGAAAAGAGGTGCCGAACGTCCGCACCTATATCGCCGTTGACGGCGGCATGAGCGACAACATCCGCCCGGCGCTGTATGGAGCGAAATACGAAGCGGTGCTGGCCAACCGGGTGTTGGGCGATCGGATGGAAGTTGTGTCCATTGCAGGGAAGTGTTGTGAATCAGGCGACATGCTCATTTGGGACATCGCACTTCCGGAAGCGAAACCGGGCGATTATTTAGCCGTCTTTTGCACCGGTGCTTATGGCTATTCGATGGCGAACAACTACAACCGTCTGCCGCGTCCGGCGGTCGTATTCGTCGAAAACGGCGACGCCCAGCTCGTCGTCAAACGGGAAACGTATGAAGACTTGATCCAATATGACTTGCCGTTGAAGGCGAAAGTCAACCAATGAAGGCGGCCCTGGAAAAGAACGGCCGCCGCCAAGAAGAGAAGGCGCCCTAATGCAGCAGGGCGCCTTCTCTCATTGTTGGTTGGCGGAAAAGGCCGATTTGATGGCATTCCAAATTTCTTTGAGGATGTCGATCAAATTTTGGATGAATGTTTTCCCTTCTTCTGACTGCAAAAACGCAGACAGCTGCTCTTTCGCCTTGCTCAGCTGGTCGTTCACTTGGTCCCAATTGATGTCGGCGTTTTGCATTTTGTGAAAAAGGGAGACGAGAGCGTTGATTTCATCGGCGCTTAATGTGATGCCAAGATCATTGGCGATTTTTTCAATCAAGGCGCGCAAGTCAGCGTCCGTTTGCGGCGGGTTGTTGGCGATTTCCTCTTTGATTTTCGCCAGCAAGGCGACCGCTTTGTCCGCGCCGATCGAATCAGCGAGCTTGGCCGTTTGCACCATTTCCTCGTTGGCTACCTTTTTTACGTCATCTGGAATCACCTTGTCGGACGAAATTTCGTACGCCTTCATCAGCCCCGTCAGCGCTGCGGTGCCGGAAACCGGAAACGGAGCCGTGATATAAATATCGGCATCTTTCACCCCAGCGGTGATCAAGGCGTTTGTATACATCTCTTTCGTCACCCATGTGATGTTGTGCGTCTCAACGTGAAGCCCTGAGCCCGGTTCACCGATGGTGATCATGGACGATGAGATGGCGCGCGTGCCGATTTGTGCCTTCGGGATGAGTCCATCCAAATATTTATGCTCCTCGGCGTTCGAGACCGTGATTGTCTGCGCTCCGTCCGGCGCTTTCATTTCTTCCAGCACTTTTTGTTTTTGTTCAGCGGTCAAATTTTCACCAAGCGTGACGATGACATCACCCGGCGCGGCATCGGCGGCTGCGATGGCCGGAAACGCCAGCAGCATCGCCCAAAGCAGCGATGAAGCAATCGTTCGTTTCACATTGCTCGCCTCCTATCTACCAACCATGCACTACCATTATAACGTACGCTGGCGTGAATTTCTATTCGGAACGGCGCTTTGCCTTCGCCGCCAAGCGGCGCACGAACAACAAATGCCAAAGCAAAATCAGAAACAGAAGCGGATATAAGGCGGCTGAATAGGAAAGCTTTCAGCCGTGGTAGTAAAAAATTTCTGTCCTCAGCGCCCCATTTCATACAAAAAGGAAAAGAGCGACCATCCGCCGATATAGGCGGCCTGCACCCAAATCGGATGATGTATCGGGTATCCGTTTAAAAACAAGGAGGTTGACGGTGACGTAAATGAAAACAATAAATACATAGGCCAGTCCGTCGACTCCAACATCAAAATACCCGTATAAATGGTACTTGACATCGAGAAACAAATCCGTTGAAAGGCCGAAGAAAACCGCAAACAGCGAAGTTGTATACATTTCAAGGCCTGAAAGCCGTTTTGGCATGAGGAGAAACGAAACAGAAAAGACGATTACCGTCACCGCCATCAACAACACCGTCGGACGCCCCCTTGCCAGTTTTGCTACGTCTATCATTCATCACTAGTGTACCCATTCCGATTCCATATAAATAATTATAATAAATATATTATATTAAAAAAACAATGAGCAGTTCGACGAGGCGGCATTTTGGCTTTCTTTCCCTTTCGAATCATGATATGATAAAAGCGGTTGAAGCGCAAAAAAGGAGCTGAAGTACCATGGCGAAAAAAGGATATATTTTGATGGAAAACGGTGGGAAAATCGAATTTGAACTATTCCCGAACGAAGCGCCGGTGACGGTGGCCAATTTTGAGAAGCTCGCAAACGAAGGCTTTTATAACGGGTTGACGTTCCACCGCGTCATCCCTGGATTTGTCAGCCAAGGAGGATGTCCACGCGGCAATGGAACGGGCGATGCCGGCTATACGATCCCGTGCGAGACGGACAACAATCCACACCGACATGTCACCGGCGCGATGTCCATGGCGCACCGCGGCCGCGACACCGGCAGCTGCCAGTTCTTTATCGTCCACGAGCCGCAGCCGCACTTGGATGGGGTGCACACCGTCTTTGGCCAAGTGACATCGGGCATGGACGTCGTGAAGACGATGAAAAACGGCGACGTGATGAAAGAAGTGAAAGTATTTGACGAACCGTAAGCAACGGACGGAAGACGAGGAGCGGACAAGCCGGAACAATTGGCTTTTGTTTTTCATTTTGCTGGGGATGAGCCTATTGTGGGGAGCGGCGTACTGGTTTTGGGTCGTACAATGATGATTTCCGGCCGCTCTTGTGGTATAATAAACCTAACAATATAGTGAAGCCTCCTTCGGGGCAGGGTGAAATTCCCGACCGGCGGTGATGAGGCGCTATGCCTCTCAGCCCGCGAGCCGTATCGGCACGATCCGGTGTGATTCCGGAGCCGACAGTATAGTCTGGATGGGAGAAGGATGGCGATGTGCGCACGGTTGTTTTCGGCCGGCCTGGACGGCCGGCGTCGGTTTGGTGTAGCGGCGGCCGCTTTGTGTCGGTCGGTATGACATAGTTAACGAACAAGTGTTCTTGTTTGTTTGGCTGCACATCATGGTTCATTCTCTCATCAACGAACCCCCGGGGAAGTTCCGGGGGTTTATTTTTTTAGAAAAAAGGGGGGAGTGTGGTGTATCGCGATGAACATTATATGCGGCTTGCGCTCGATGTCGCGAAAGCCGGAATCGGGCAAACATCCCCCAATCCTGTCGTCGGTGCTGTTGTGGTCAATGGCGGAGCGGTCGTCGGGCTTGGCGCCCATTTAAAAGCGGGAGAGCCGCATGCGGAAGTGCATGCGATCCGCATGGCCGGCGAGAAGGCGCGCGGGGCAACGGTGTACGTGACGCTTGAGCCGTGCAGCCATTACGGCAAAACGCCTCCATGCGTGGATTTGCTCATTCAAGCCGGCGTCCGCCGCGTCGTCATCGCGACAACCGACCCGAATCCGCTCGTCGCCGGGAAAGGGATCGACAAGCTGCGACGGGCGGGCATTGAGGTCGATGTCGGGCTGCTGAAAGAAGAGGCGGATGAGCTCAACCGGGTGTTTTTTCACTATATCGCGGCAAAAACGCCGTTTGTGACGTTAAAATACGCGTGCAGCCTCGATGGAAAAATTGCGACGGCGACCGGGGAAAGCAAATGGATTACGTCCGAGGCGGCGCGCCAAGATGTGCACCGCCTTCGCGCCCAGCATGACGCCATTTTGGTCGGCGTCAACACCGTGTTGGCGGACAATCCGAAGTTGACGGTCCGCATCGGGGAGCAACGGAAAAATCCGCTCCGCATCATTTTGGATACAAACTTGCATACGCCGCTTGACGCCCATGTCGTCACCGACCGGGAGGCGGAAACGTGGATCATCACCGGAAGCGGCATCAGCTGGGAAAAGGCCGAGGCATACGAGCGCCTCGGGGTGCGCATCATCCCGATGGCGGCTGCGCACATTCATGTGCGCGACGTGCTCCGGCTGCTCGGTGAGCAGCGCATTACGTCGCTGTTTGTGGAAGGCGGCTCGCGCGTTCATGACAGTTTCCTCCGGGCAGGGGCGGTCAATGAAGTGGTCGCCTACATCGCCCCGAAGCTGATCGGCGGCCGCGAAGCGCCGACGCCGGTCGGCGGCCTCGGCTTCTCGCGCCTTGAAGAGGCGATGGAGCTTGACATCCGGCAGTTGGAGATGGTCGGCCCGGATATAAAAGTCGTTGCTGCGGTGAAAAAGAGGGGGGAGTAAGGATGTTTACCGGTATTATTGAAGAGGTCGGCACGGTTGAACAAATGAGGCAAACGGGCGACGCCATCGTGATGGCGATTGGCGCCCGCCGGGTGCTCGAAGACGTTCGCCTCGGCGACAGCATCGCCGTCAACGGCGTCTGCCTGACCGTCACGTCGTTTACTGACCGGCGGTTTACCGTCGATGTCATGCCGGAGACCGTCAAGGCGACGGCGCTCAAAACATTGAAGCCGGGATCGAAAGTGAACTTAGAGCGGGCGATGGCGGCTGGCGGGCGGTTTGGCGGCCATTTCGTCACCGGTCATGTGGACGGCGTCGGGCGCATCGTCCGCCGATGGCCGAAGGCGAACGCCGTCTACTATGAAATTGAAGCGCCTCCCCCGCTTCGCCCGTACATGATTTATAAAGGATCGGTCGCCGTCGATGGGACGAGCTTGACGATTTTCGGTCTGAGCGAGCGCACGTTCACCATTTCGCTCATTCCGCATACGCGTGAAGCGACGATTTTAGGCGAAAAGCAGCCGGGCGACCTCGTCAATATCGAGTGCGATATGATCGGCAAATACGTCGCTACTTTTCTTGCCGCGAAAGAGGAGCTGTCTTCTGGAGTGACGAGCGAATTTTTGGAGCGGCATGGCTATAAATAAACGGGATAGGGGGCAACTTCAGATGTTTGACACGATTGAAGCGGCACTGGACGCGCTGAAAAACGGCGAAGTGATCATCGTCTGCGACGACGAAGACCGGGAAAATGAGGGCGATTTTGTCGCATTGGCTGAAAAAGCGACGCCGGATGTCGTTAATTTTATGATCACCCATGGCCGCGGGCTTGTGTGCGTGCCGATTACGGAAGAGTTGGCGGCGCGGCTCGGGCTTGAGCCGATGGTCGCGCATAACACCGACGCTCATGGGACGGCGTTTACCGTCAGCATCGACTACAAGACGACGACGACCGGAATCAGCGCCTACGAGCGGGCGGCGACCATTCGGGCGTTGCTCGATCCAAATGTGAAAGCGAGCGATTTTAAACGGCCTGGCCATATTTTTCCATTGATTGCCAAACAAGGCGGCGTCCTGCGGCGCGCCGGCCATACGGAAGCGGCGGTCGATTTGGCCCGCCTTTGCGGGGCGAAGCCGGCTGGCGTCATTTGCGAAATCATGAAAGAGGACGGAACGATGGCGCGCGTTCCGGATTTGCGGCAAATCGCCGACCAATTCGGATTGAAAATGATCACGATCAAAGATTTGATCGCCTATCGGAGCCAGCGGGAAAAACTAGTGAAGCGCGAGGTCGACATTTGGCTGCCGACTGAGTTCGGCGAGTTTCGCGCCGTCGGCTACACGAACGTGCTTGATGGCAAGGAGCATGTGGCGCTCGTCAAGGGAGACATTATTCTCGACGAACCGATTCTTGTGCGCGTCCACTCCGAGTGTTTAACCGGTGATGTGTTCGGTTCGTATCGGTGCGACTGCGGTCCGCAGCTGCATGCGGCGCTGCGGCAAATCGAAGCCGAGGGGCGTGGGGTGCTGCTTTACATGCGTCAAGAGGGGCGCGGCATCGGCCTGATGAACAAACTGCGCGCCTATAAGCTGCAAGAGCAAGGCTACGATACGGTCGAGGCGAACGAAAAGCTCGGCTTCCCGGCCGATTTGCGCGACTACGGCATTGGTGCGCAAATTTTAAAAGACCTTGGCGTCACGAAAATGCGTCTGCTCACGAACAATCCGCGCAAAATCGCCGGCTTGAAAGGGCACGGGCTTGAAGTTGTCGAACGGGTGCCGCTTCAAATGCCAGCGAAAAAAGAAAATGAAAAATACTTGCGCACGAAATATGAAAAACTAGGGCATATGCTTCATTTTTGAAAACAGGAGGAGAAAAAACATGCGGGTTCTTGAGGGAAATTTAGTCGGCACCGGGTTGAAAATCGGCATCGTCGTTTCTCGTTTTAATGAATTCATTACGGGCAAGCTTTTGTCAGGGGCGATCGACGGTTTGACGCGCCATGGCGTCAGCGACAATGACATCACGGTCGCCTGGGTGCCGGGCGCATTTGAAATTCCGCTCCTCGTGAAAAAAATGGCGGAATCGAAGCAGTTTGATGCCGTCATTGCGCTCGGCGCCGTCATCCGCGGGGCGACGAGCCATTTTGACTACGTGTGCAGCGAGGCGGCCAAAGGCGTCTCCCACGCCGCGCTCTCAAGCGGCGTCCCGGTCATTTTCGGCGTATTGACGACCGATACGATCGAGCAAGCCATTGAACGGGCCGGCACAAAGGCGGGCAATAAAGGCTGGGAAGCGGCCGTTTCGGCCATTGAGATGGCGAACGTTTTGCGGACATTTGTGTAAAAAGGCATGAAATGGTTCACAATATCAGTGAGAATGTTTATAATACGTATAGAGAAAATGACAACGTGTTTTCCTTTTCGGAAAAGCGTTTGTCGATAATGAGGGATTTTTATGTTGATCCGTTATCGAAAAAACTATGAGAAAATCGCCATGGGACTGTTGTCGTTTATGCCGACGGAAAAAGATTTGAAACGGCTCCAGCAGACGATCAAACAGTATGAAACGAACAGCGACTGGCAGCTGTTTTTATGGAAGGAAGGGGACGATATCGTCGGCATTATCGGCGTCCTGTTGTGCGCTCCTGATGTTGTGCAAATCCAGCACATCAGCGTCAATCCATCGCATCGCCACCAAGGGATCGGAAAACAGATGGTCAAGGCGTTGAAAGAGGCGTACCCCGACCGTCGGCTATGCGCGAACGAGTGGACCGCCTCGTTTTTCGATAAATGCCAAACGTGCTAGCCCAACGAGACAAATCGGCGCAACGCCGCGCTGTTGCGGGCGGCAGAGGGGTTATGTCCCTTCTGCTTTCGCCCGCTTTTTTTGTTCGCGGGCGGCGATGACGTCCGAACGGTCGCGCCGCCGGTGTTTGTCTACAAGGTCGATATCAGTGAGATCGCTCGCCTGCCCCCAAACAAGCTGCCGCTCGGCGCAGGCGGCTTGGCACTGTTCGTACAGGGAGCGGTCGCGAATCGGCAGCTCAATGCTTTCATACGGTTCGCCGCGGGCAATCCGCTCGGCGGCCTCTTCAAGCAGCACGGCCAACTCCTTCTCGTCAAGGCCGAGCCGGCGGATCATCCCGCGCGCCTCCTCAAGCAACGTCCGCGCCCGTTTGATAAGGCGGAGCGCGCCGGAACTGTTGCCGCGCCGGTAGTGGTAAAAGGCGACGGCAATTTGGATGAGAATGAGCCATTCCCGTTTCCGTCCGTCGCGCTTCCATTGTTCTTCTAAAATCTCATGACATTCGAAATAATCGCGGTTGCCATGGAAATGGACTAAATAGTCGATATATGCTTTTGGATACATGGGCCATCGTTCCTTTCGCCGAGGCGTGTTTCGCGGTAGGCGACCTTGTTGCCAGGCAAAGCCGTGCAACTGCCGGCGTTGCGGCAGGGCGCTCCTTGTATTATACGTTTTCATGGCGTTCGAGGCAAAAACCGTCTCATTTCCGTTCGCTTCGCCGCGGAATTATGATACAATAAGTATATTGCCAGCAAGGTTCTCCAATGTGCGCATCGGCGCGGGGAATGGCTGCGGAAAAATGGTGGGATGGATGTGCAAGTGCCGTATAACGTCAAAATTGAAGCGTTTGAAGGGCCGCTTGACTTGCTTTTGCATTTAATCAACCGCTATGAGATCGATATTTACAACATTCCGGTGGCGCAAATTACGGAACAGTATATGGCGTACATTCACGCCATGCAAGAGCTTGAGCTTGATATCGCCAGCGAATATTTGGTTATGGCGGCTACGCTGTTGGCGATGAAAAGCAAAATGCTGCTGCCGGTGTCCGACGAACACGCCGAAGACGACAGCTTGGAATTCGCCGAGGCGGACGATCCGCGCGAAGAGCTGATGCAGCGGCTTCTTGAGTACAAAAAGTTTAAGGAAGCTGCACGCGAGCTGAAGCGGCGCGAAGAAGAACGGGCGCTTCTGTTTACAAAACCCCCGAGTGACTTGAGCGCGTACGCCGATGAAAAAAAAGCGTCCGCGCCGCTTGATGTCAACGTCTACGATATGCTCGGCGCCCTGTCAAAACTGTTGCGCCGCAAAAAACTGCAAAAACCGATGCGGACGAAAATTGCCCGCCAAGATATTTCCGTTGAAAAGCGGATGGCGGAAATTTTGCATGAACTGCAGCAGGCGAAAGAACGGAAAAACTTTTATGAGTTATTTCCGTCCTGCGACCGTTCGTATATCGTTGTCACTTTTTTGGCTATTTTGGAATTAATGAAACAAAATAAAATCATCGTTGAGCAAGAGCGGAATTTCAGCGATTTGTTTCTCGCCGCCAATCATCTGGCCGGTTGAGGCGGTTCGCGATGGCGGACCGCTTTCCTTTTGCCTGCTGGGCCCATCGGCTGATGGTCGGTGCGAAGGCGAGACGGACAGCTGCTGATTCGGAAAAGGCTCATGAGCAAGTTTTGCTCTTCGCCCAGGCGTGAAAATGTCTGCTCAAGGCATGCGCATCTTCACGAAAAAGTCTCATGGGCAACGTTTTGCCCTTCACCCAGGGATGAAAATCACGCGTCAGTCCTGCATTTTCGCGGAAAATGCCGGGAAGCCGCAAGATGGCTGCAGTTGCGATCAAAACGGTGAAAAAGGAAAGGGGAGAAGGGAGAATGGACCAAAAGGAAATGAAAACAAACAGCGCTGCTGGTGCGCCGGCTCCATTCAAAGCGATCGTGGAAGCGCTGTTGTTTGCCGCTGGCGACGAGGGGCTGTCGCTTGCCCAAATTGCCGCTGTTTCGGATATTGGCGAGCCGGAGGCGAAAGCAGTGATGGCGGCGCTCCAGGAAGACTGCTGCCGCGAAGAACGCGGCATTCAGCTGGTCGAGCTGGGCGGCGTGTTTTTATTGGCGACGAAGAAAGAGTATGCTCCGTATTTGAAAAAGCTGGTCGAAGCGCCGGGAGCGTCGCCGCTGTCGCAGGCGGCGCTCGAGACGCTCGCCATTATCGCCTACCGCCAGCCGATTACGCGCGCTGAAATCGAGGAAATCCGCGGCGTGAAAAGCGACAAGCCGCTGCAGACACTCATGGCGCGGGCGCTCATTAAAGAAGTCGGCCGCGCCGAAGGGACTGGGCGGCCGATTTTATACGGGACGACGGCCGAATTTCTCGACTATTTCGGCCTGAAAACGATTGAAGAACTGCCGCCGCTGCCAGAATGGACGGACGATGGCGAGGTTGAGCGGGAAGCTGACTTGTTTTTCGGAAAATTGGCGGAAAATTTGAGCGACGGACAGCCGTAATATGGTAAACTAAAGAAAAAACGACTGACCGGGAAGGGGTGCGCTCATGAACATTTGCCGCCTGCACGGCGAAGAATTGCAAAAATCGCAGTCGAATACGTTTGAGGACTACTTCAACCGATCGGAAGTCACGTACCGCGACGGCGGCGAAGAGCGGACGCTGTCTGTGTTGTATTTGCGCCATTTTGAGGCGGCGCTGCTTGATTGGCTGCCGTATGAAAGCGATCCACTGTTTACGGCTAACGGGCGCGACATTCGTTTGCGCGACATCATTGCTTTTGTCTGTTTATGGAAAAATCCGGCGTATCGGAAGCGAAAGCGCGTCTACATTCATGATGAAGAGGAATTGCGCCGCTATTTTGCCGCTCTTGACACCGAGGCGCTCGAGGCGCTTGTCGGCGAATGGGCGAAACCGGCGCATGCCGCCTGCCAGAGCGCGCGCCGCAGTGAAACAAAAGCCGTGTGTTCCGTGCTTGGCGGGGCCGGCAAAACGGCTATACGGGCAAGAAAAAGCGGTTCCTTCGGGCGAACCGCTTTTTTTCTTATGGACTATTGTGTGCGCGGCTTGGTCGGATCGCAGGCCGGAGCTTTCACTTCGCCGGTCGTTTCCGCCAGCTTTTGCAAGTAGTAACATTCTTCGCGCGCCATATGGTCGGCCATCAGCGGCGACTGCATGCCTTGGACGTAATAGATGCTTTTCCCCTCCTTCTGTTTTTTCAGCTGAGTATGCCCTCGCTCCTCTATGTATGAGCAGCCAAAAATTTGGGTGAATGCGGACAAGAACGATTTCCGCAAGCAGGCATACGATATGGCGAAAAAAGCAGGAGGAGGTTTTTACCAAATGAACGATCAAGAGAAGTTCGCCCAGTATGCCGCTGAGGTGAACGAATGGGCAAGACAAGTTGAGAAAGCGTTGGCGTTGCGCGGAGCCAGCACGGATGGCGCTTCGTCGCTGTGCGGGTTCATTGCCGCGCATGACGGCGAGTGGACGGAAGAGGCCGTCCGCGAGCTTCAGCGCCTTGTTGATGACGTATACGCCGCCGCGCTTTGCCGCTATGCCGAAGAGTCGGCCGAATGGGGAAGGCAGGTGGAGCATGCCTTGTCCGTGCGCGGGGCAGCTGAGGATGTTGGCCTTTCTTCCTTGTTGGCGTATATTGACGAACGGAACGGTGCGTGGACAGAGGAAGCGGTTTCCGAACTCCAGCGTCTTGTTGACGACGTGTACAACCGGGCCGTCCGTCTTGCGGACTTTTCGGCCGCCGAAAAAGACGAAGAGGCGCTGTTTCTGGAAGAGGAAGCGCCGCTGGTTGAATCGGGCGGTGTTGGCGAAGACGGCGAGGAAGAACGGCTGGACGTCGGCGAAGAGGGGAAGCGGGAGGAAGAGTCGGAGCAGCCTTTTGATTCGGCAACAGCACAGGCAGAACCGGCTTCGTCGCTCCCTTCGGACCTTCATGACGAAGAGCGGCAACAGCCGATCCCGCCTGGCAGGCATGTGCTGCCGCCTTTGCCGTACAGCTATGATGCGCTTGAACCTCATATTTCCGAAGAAATTATGCGCCTTCACCATACGAAGCATCATCAAAGCTACGTCGATGGTCTGAACAAGGCGGTGCGCATGATGGCCGAAGCGCGCCGGACGAACAATTTTGAACTGCTGAAGCATTGGGAGCGGGAAGCGGCGTTCCACGGATCCGGGCATTATTTGCATACAATCTTTTGGTACAACATGCATCCAGAGGGCGGCGGCGAGCCGCGCGGGGAGCTGCGGGCGCAAATCGAGCGCGATTTTGGCAGTTTTACCGCCTTTCGCCGTCATTTCACCGAAGCGGCGAAAAGCGCCGAAGGGGTCGGCTGGGCGCTGCTCGTTTGGGCGCCGCGAGCGCACCGTCTGGAAATTTTGCAGGCGGAAAAACACCAGCACATGGCGCAATGGGATGTGATTCCGCTTCTTGTGCTCGATGTATGGGAGCACGCCTATTACTTGCAATATAAAAACGACCGAGCGGCATACATCGAACATTGGTGGAACGTCGTCAATTGGCGCGATGTCGAAGCGCGTTTTCATGAGGCGCGGAAGCTGCGCTGGCAGCCGTTTTAACATCTTTCCGAAAGAAGTCTGAGGGTGTCCCAAACATAACGGGACACCCTTTTTTATTACAAGAGGTAGGAACAAATCACTTCGGCGACACGATATATTGTATCTCTCTCAAAGAGGACGATCTTTTGGGACAGCCTCAGCTGAATGTTGGTAGGCTTTAGCCAATCCATACGATCGAATATGGTTAGAACGGACACCTTCGGAATGAAGGGAAGCGTAATTGTGTGTGGCTTACCGTTCGGCGAACACGCACAAGTCGCTTGAAGTCCCCCGCCTCTAAGCGAAGCGTAGGCGGTGGGGAGTTCACCCGAGCGGGGAAGACCCCGCTTCTTTTTTTAGATGAAGGCCGTTTCGGGGGTAGTTCGCCGGAAGCGCCGCCCCGGTAGGTTTTGCCGCAATTTTTCATCATATTTGTCCCACCGGCGCATACACTTGTACAGAACATGGCCTTGGTGTGTCGCAATCTTCCCTCTATTGCACTCATTTCAGGTTGAATAGAAAGGAGGAACAGGCGATTCCTCTCCGCTCCTTAAAGGAGGGGGATCCTCGCCGATATGAGATGAATAAGCAGAAGCGGCTCATTGCGCTCATTCTTGCACTCGCTGCGGGGATTATGGCATTTGTTCCAGAGCGGATGCGCGCTATGGATGGGGTGAGCGCAAAAAGCGCGATTTTGATAGAGCAGCATTCCGGGCGGGTTTTGTTTGCCAAGGATGCCTATACAAAACGGCGCATCGCCAGTATTACGAAAATTATGACCGCCATTTTGGCGATTGAATCGGGGAAGATGGACGACACGGTGACGGTCAGCGCCCGCGCTGTCCGAACCGAAGGGTCGTCAATTTACTTGCGCCAAGGGGAGAAAATCAAACTGCGCGATTTGGTATATGGGCTGATGCTTCGTTCCGGCAACGACGCGGCGGTGGCCATCGCTGAACATGTCGGCGGTAGCGTCGAGGGGTTTGTGTTTTTAATGAACAAAAAGGCGGCTGAAATCGGGATGCGCGATACCGAGTTTGCCAATCCGCACGGATTGGACGATGCGGAAAACCATTACTCAACGGCCTATGATATGGCGTTGCTCATGCAATACGCGATGAAAAACGAAGAGTTTCGCCGCATTTCCGGAACGAAAGTGTACCGCGCCCCCGCTCCGCCCGGCGAAGACGGCGCGCGTGTGTGGCGAAATAAAAACAAGTTGTTGACAAGTCTTTACGAATATTGCACCGGCGGCAAAACCGGCTATACGAAACGAGCCCATCGCACGCTCGTGACGACGGCGTCCAAAGGCGGCATCGATTTGATCGCCGTGACGTTGGATGCACCGGACGATTGGAATGACCATATCGCTATGTACGAATATGGATTTTCTCATTATCACATCGCCAAAGTGAGTAGCGAGCGGGTGATCGACAAAATTTCTGATCCGTTTTACCGCGGGCGGCTGCAGGCGGTCCGCGATTTGCGATATCCGGTGACCGATAAAGAGGAGAGCGGGCTGCGGGTGAAAGTGTATTTGCTGAAGCCGCGCAAAGAATGGAAAGAACACCCAGAACAGGCACCGACAGAGATCGGAAAGGTGGTGCTTTATTTGCATCAAAAGGCGGTTGATTCGGTGCCGCTGCTGTATGAACCGGGAAAGGAAGAAAGCGGCCGAGGGTTTTTATGGCAAGTATTTCGCTTTTTAGGTGTGAGAAGCGATGGTTAACCTCATTTGGGTGATGATGGCGGTCATTGGCATCGTCTTTGCGGCGGCCAACGGCACGATGGACGAAGTGAACAAAGCGGTGTTTGAAAGCGCCAAAGAAGCGGTGACGATCAGCATCGGCATGGTCAGCATTTTAGTGTTTTGGCTCGGGCTGATGGCGATCGCTGAACACGCCGGCTTGCTTGACAAAGCGGCGCGCCTGTTTATGCCGCTCGTACGCCGCTTGTTTCCAGAGGTGCCGCCCGGCCATCCCGCGCTTGGCTATATCGTCTCGAATATGGTCGCCAACATGTTCGGCCTTGGCAATGCGGCGACGCCGATGGGCATAAAGGCGATGGAGCAGCTAAAAAAGCTCAACGGCGGCCGCGACGAGGCTAGCCGGTCGATGGTGACGTTTTTGGCCATGAACACATCAGGCATTACGCTCATTCCGACGACTGTCATCTCGATTCGCATGACGTACGGTTCAGCGGCGCCGAGCGAGATCATTGGGACGACGATCGTCGCTTCGACGATTTCGACGATTGGGGCGGTATTGATTGACCGGTACTATTATTGGAAACGGATGCGGAAAGGCAGGAAGCCATAATGGCTATCGTCCAACTTCTTTCTGTTTGGCTGATCCCTGCGCTCATTGCTTTTATTTTGCTTTACGGTACAGCAAAGAAAGTGCCGACGTACGAAGCGTTTGTGGAAGGCGGCAAGGAAGGGATCGAGATCGCGTTTTCGCTCATCCCGTATTTGGTCGGCATGTTGGTGTCGGTCGCCATTTTCCGAGCCTCAGGGGCGCTTGATGCCATGATGGAAGTGATCAAACCGCTGGCTGATGCCATTGGACTGCCGGCCGAAGTCGTTCCGCTTGCGGCTCTCCGCACGCTTTCCGGCACGGCGGCGCTCGGCATGACGACCGATTTGATCGCTACTTACGGCCCGGATTCGTTCATCGGGCGCCTTGCTTCTACGATCCAAGGCAGTACGGAGACGACGCTTTACGTGCTCACCGTCTATTTTGGCGCCGTCGGCGTCAAAAAAATGGGCGATGCGTTAAAAGTCGGCATTTTGGCCGACATTCTCAGCTTTATTGTTTCTGTTTTCATCGTTTTGTTTGTATTCGGGCGCTAGCGGCGCCTTTTTTCGTTCCCGCCGTCCGGCGGGTTTTTTGTTTGCAAAGGGGACGGGAAAGGTGAAAAATAAAAGTGCCGTACTTGTATCTGTTAGACGGAAAGGGTAAGATGATGAAAGAGGTGAGAGAGAATGGAACGGTTGCAAAAAGTGATCGCCCGCGCCGGCATCGCGTCAAGGCGCAAGGCGGAAGAACTCATTTTGCAAGGGCGGGTGAAAGTGAACGGCCGCGTCGTCAAGGAGCTTGGCGTCAAGGTCGGGCCGCGCGATGATGTCGAAGTCGACGGCATCCCGATCGAGCGCGAAGAGCCGGTGTATTATTTGCTGTACAAGCCGCGCGGGGTGATTTCCAGCGTCAAAGATGACAGAGGCCGCAAAGTGGTGACCGATTTTTTCAAAGATCTGGACAAACGCATTTATCCGATCGGGCGGCTTGACTACGATACGTCTGGACTTCTTTTGTTGACGAATGACGGCGACTTTGCCAACCTGCTTATGCACCCGCGGTATGAAATTGAAAAAGTGTACATTGCCAAAGTGAAAGGCATTCCAACGCACGAGCAGCTGAAACGGCTCGAACAAGGAGTGCAGCTGGAAGATGGCATGACGGCGCCAGCCAAAGTGAAGCTGCTCTCCGCCGACCGGAAGAAGGGGACAGCCATTGTGGACATCCGTATCCACGAAGGACGAAACCGGCAAGTGCGCCGCATGTTTGAGGCGATCGGCTGCGAGGTGCTGAAGCTGAAGCGGGAGCGGTACGCGTTTCTCGATTTGAAAGGGATGCGCCCCGGCGAATACCGCGAGCTGACACCGCATGAGGTAAAGTTGCTGCGCGTCCTTGCCCAATCCGGGGGAAGAAAATGACGAAGATTGTCACATAATGTTCATATCCTTGCGCATAAACGAGCGAGGGACTTTGCTATGATGGAAAATGGGAGATTGTGAACCGCTTGCCTCCCCCTCTAGCGTTGGCTGTGGGGGAGGAGAAGCGTAAAGGGGTTTGAACGATGAAAAAGCAACAGCGCTTAGTGATGAGGACAGCGATTTTGCTCGTGTTGCTCGCGGCGATCGGCTATACGATTTACACGAATTTTTTCACGGAGAAAACGGCTGTCGCTGTTGGTTCGACGGCGCCTGATTTTGTGTTGGCCGATTTGAAAGGGCATGAACATCTTCTTTCAGACTATCGCGGCAAAGGCGTCTTTTTGAATTTTTGGGGGACGTGGTGCAAACCGTGTGAGCGGGAAATGCCGTATATGAACGAACTGTACCCGCTCTATCAAAAGCAAGGTGTCGAAATTTTGGCGGTCAATGTCGGCGAACCGAAGCTGAGCGTCGAGAAATTTGCGGAGCGGTTTGGTCTGACCTTTCCGATTGTGATCGACCGTCAAGATCAAGTGTTGAACGCCTATAATGTCGGCCCGCTGCCAACCACGTTTTTGATTGACAAAAACGGCGAAGTGAAGAAAATCATCACCGGCACGATGACAAAAGCAGACATTCAGCGCCATTTGGAAAGCATCAAACCGTAAGGAGTTTTGCATCATGAAACAAGTCAAATGTGAATGTGGGCACGTCAACCCGCATGGCACGGCGTTTTGCGAATCATGCGGCAAACCGCTCGAGGAGCGGGCGGGGAAAACGCTTTTGGACATGCGCTACGAAGGAAGCGCGCGCCGGTCGCAAACGTACAAGCGAACATTCATCGATCAAATTTGGGCGTTTTTCTCGTCGGTCAAAGTCGGAGTGGCACTCATCGTCATTACGCTCATTGCTTCGGCGATCGGCACGATTTTCCCTCAGCAAATGTATATTCCGCCGAACGTCGATCCGGCGGAGTATTATAAGCAGCAGTACGGTTGGGTAGGGAAGCTGTATTATGAGCTCGGCTTTAACAACTTGTACGGCTCATGGTGGTACATCCTGCTCATCGCTTTAATCGGCGTTTCGCTTGTCATTTGCAGCTTGGACCGGGTCGTGCCGCTATATCGCGCCTTGAAGCGGCAAGGGGTGAAGCGCCATCCGCATTTCTTGGAGCGGCAGCGGTTGTTTGGCGTCTCGCATGTGAGCGATCTCGACAAAACGATGGCCGTGTTGAAAGAACGGCTGGCTGCGCGGCGCTACCATGTCTGTGAGGAAGACGGGCATTTGCTCGCTGAAAAAGGGCGGTTTTCCCGTTGGGGGCCGTACGTCAATCATATCGGTCTCATCATTTTCTTGATCGGGGCAATGCTTCGTTCCGTTCCCGGCATGTACATCGATCGGGTGATGTGGATTCCGGAAGGGGAGACGAAAGAAATTCCGGGGACAAACGGCCGCTACTTTTTAAAGAGTGAAAAATTTATTTTTGAAACATATGAGAAAGGCAAAGACAACGAAGTGTTCAACGCTGCCATCGACCTCGTCGGCAACGGGATGATCGCCAAAAACTATCAAACAAACGTTGTGTTGTATAAGCGCGTCGGTCCTGTGATCCCCGGCGCCAAGCCGAAGCTTGAAAAAGTGAAGGAGTATCCGATTCGCGTCAACGAGCCGCTGGAGTTCGATCATTATGCGCTCTATCAAGTCGATTTCCGCTTGAATGAGCCGAAAGCGATGTCATTTCAGTTGGCGGACAAACAGTCGGGGAAAACGTTCGGCACGGTGACGGTCGATTTGTATGATCCGAAAGAGTTGTACAATCTCGGACATGGGTATCGCGTTGAGCTATTAAGCTATTTTCCTGATTTTGAGTTTGATGAAGACGGCAATCCGTCAACGAAGTCGCGCGTGCCAAACAATCCGGCGTTCGTGTTCAAAATGTACGCGCCGGACCGTCCGAAAGGGGAAGTCAGCTTCGTCGCCATCCAACAAACGATCGAACCGTTTGGCAACAACAAGTACAAAATGGCGTTCGCGGGGTTTGAGACGCGCAATGTCTCCGGCTTGACCGTCCGCCGCGATTTCACGCTTTGGATTTTAGGGGTAGGCGGCGCGATTTTCATGATCGGGCTCATCCAAGGGATGTATTGGAACCACCGCCGCATTTGGGTGCAACGGGTCAACGGCGAACTATGGATCGCCGCGCACACGAATAAAAATTGGTTCGGCTTGAAAAACGAGCTGCGCCGTTTGCTTGACGGCACTGGTGTGAATATGCCGGCCGATCAGCTCGAAGAAGGGAAACAGGCCGGACAAGGGGGGCAAGCTCATGGACATGGCACAGCTTAGCAGCACATTGCTCTATATTTCGTTTGTGTTATATTTGATCGGCACGTTTTTTTTTGGCGGCGCCATTCGCGACAAACGGAAGGAGCGGCAAGGAAAGGATCGTTGGTCGCAGCTTGGCATTGCCGTGACGATCATCGGTTTTCTCACCCAGGTCGGGTATTTCATCACGCGTTGGATCGCTGCCGGGCATGCTCCGGTGAGCAATTTGTTCGAGTTTACAACGTTTTTCGGCATGATGCTTGTCGCTGCTTTTATCATTGTTTATTTCATTTACCGGTTGAGCGTGCTCGGCCTGTTTGCGCTTCCGGTCGCGTTGCTGATCATCGCCTATGCGAGCATGTTTCCGCGGGAAATTTCGCCGCTCATTCCCGCCTTGCAAAGCGATTGGCTGCACATCCATGTGACGACGGCGGCCGCCGGGGAAGCGATTTTGGCGATCAGTTTTGTCGCGGGTTTGATTTATTTGATTCGCGTCGTCGATCAGTCGAAGCCGTCCAAGCGCACGTTTTGGCTGGAAGTCGTCATGTTTTGCCTTGTGGCGACGCTCGGCTTTGTCATCGTCTCAACAGCGTTTGGGCTTTCCGGGTACGAAGCGAAGTTCACGTGGGTTGATAAAAACGGCCAGGCGGCTGAAGTCGAGTACCATATGCCGGCGCTTGTCGGGCCGCATAAAGGAGAGCTGGTGAAAGAAAGCGCCGGCCGCATGGAGCCGCTTGTTGAAATGCCGGCGATCATCAACGCGAAAAAGCTGAACACGGTCATTTGGTCGCTCATGGCCGGTGCGGTGCTGTATGCCGCTTTTCGTCTTGTGCTGCGCAAGCGCATCGCCGCCGCGCTCAAGCCGCTTGTGAAAAACGTCAACTTGGATTTGACCGATGAAATCGGCTACCGGGCGGTGGCGATCGGCTTTCCGGTGTTTACGCTTGGGGCGCTCATTTTCGCGATGATTTGGGCGCAAATCGCCTGGACCCGCTTTTGGGGCTGGGACCCGAAGGAAGTGTGGGCGCTCATTACGTGGCTGTTTTACGCCGCTTTTTTGCACCTCCGGCTGTCAAAAGGCTGGCATGGGGAAAAGTCGGCATGGCTTGCTGTCATCGGCTTTGCCATCATCATGTTCAACTTAGTAGCGGTCAACCTCGTCATCGCGGGGCTGCACTCGTACGCTGGAACATAATGGAAAACAACCGGATGCCCTATTGGCGGGCATCCGTTTTTTCAGTAAACTAGAAAATGGGGGACTGTTTCTATATAGACTCCCATGACAAAAAAATTTCGTCACCATCGGAAGGATGAAAAGACCTCTATGTTGAATTTTACAACTTTACACATTTTGGAGTTCGGGTATTTTCAGGATAGATGCAATTTAAAGCTTTAACATTTTTCGTTTTGACCGGTCATTTCATCCAACTGTCGAGTGACCGAACAACACCGCTTAAAGACCCATGAATGGGTCTTTAAGCGAGTCGTTGTTCGGTCTTCCGTCACGCCTTAGCGTGACGGAGGCAAGCCTACGGCTTGCCTTCGACAGTCAAAAATGGATGAGCCACTTTTCCGT
>NZ_JAFWFM010000063.1:0-5929 GCF_017515625.1 Geobacillus sp. | reverse complement strand
GGTTCGTCCTCATCAGCGACGCGGAGATCCAAAGGGTGCATCGAATACGCTTCTCCCCATGGAAGGAAAATATACCCATCCGTGGCCGCGAAGCGCACCCTAGGTCTGTAAGATATCCACAAAACTGAAAAAGGATGTAAGGGATTTTGTCGAAAAATATTTTTTGGACACCCCTGAGGGGCCGAAAAGCCTTGATACATCAACATTTCTAGAGGGAGGGGAAAATATGAAAGGGAATTTCGTTGTATCGAAAGAAGACTGGTCCCTCCACCGCAAAGGATATGACGATCAAAAGCGGCATCAAGAAAAGGTAAAGGAAGCGATCAAAAACAATTTGCCGGATTTGATTACGGAAGAAAGCATCATTATGTCCAACGGACGCGATGTAATTAAGATTCCGATTCGCTCGCTGGATGAATATAAAATTCGCTACAACTATGAGAAAAACAAACATGTCGGCCAAGGAAACGGAGACAGCCAAGTCGGCGATGTCGTGGCCAGAGACGGAAGTGGGGAGGGGCAAGGGCCAGGAAAAGGCCAAGGAGCCGGCGACTTGCCGGGTCAAGATTATTACGAGGCTGAAGTGTCGTTGATGGAAATCGAAGAAGCGCTCTTCAGCCAACTGGAGCTGCCGAACTTGCAGCGGAAAGAACTGGATCAAAATGTCGTTCAACATATCGAATTTAACGACATTCGCCGCACCGGGTTGATGGGGAACATCGATAAAAAGCGGACGATGCTCGCCGCTTTCAAACGCAATGCCATGAGCGGCAAACCAGGCTTTTACCCGATTTACCGCGAAGATTTAAAGTTTAAAACGTGGAATGAAGTCGTCAAGCCGGAATCGAAGGCCGTTGTCTTGGCCATGATGGACACAAGCGGCTCGATGGGCATGTGGGAAAAATACATGGCGCGCAGTTTCTTCTTTTGGATGACGCGTTTTTTGCGCACGAAGTACGAAACAGTCAACATCGCCTTTATCGCCCATCATACGGAAGCGAAAGTTGTCAGCGAGGATGAATTTTTCACGAAAGGGGAAAGCGGCGGGACGATTTGCTCATCCGCCTACCGCAAGGCGCTGGAACTGATCGAAACGAAGTATTCTCCGTCGCGCTACAACATTTATCCGTTCCACTTCTCCGACGGCGACAACTTGACATCGGACAATGCCCGCTGTGTGAAGCTTGTTCAAGAGCTGATGAAAGTGTCGAACATGTTTGGGTATGGAGAAGTCAACCAGTACAACCGCCATTCCACACTCATGTCGGCGTATCGCAATATTAAGGATGAAAAGTTCCGCTATTATATTTTGAAGCAAAAATCAGATGTGTTCCATGCGATGAAAACATTTTTCCGCAAAGAAGAGAGCAAGCAGCTCGTTTGACCCTCTGGCAGCTGAAAAAAGGGGGTTTTTCTTTTTGGAAAGGGAGGGCAATCGCCCTCCCTAAAATAAGTTATTGCTTTTGCAGCGTCGCCGCCATGGCGAGCACGGCGCCAAGCACGTCTTCGTTGCGTGGAGCGTGCACGGTCAATAGCATTGGCGCTGGTTGGGCGCTGGCGATGACATGAACGGTGACACCGTCCGCTTGGGCAGTGTACCAAACGGCATCAGCGAACGGCTTAGGCAATCCGTTCGTTTGTTGGCGGGCGGCGTTGGCGTCAACCGCTTGGGCATGTTCTTGCGCTAGTTGCTCGTAGTTTGTTTCCCCCTCCGAAAGCAAGCGGATGCGAGCGAATGCTTCGCCATGAAGCAAGACATCGGCGCCCGGTTCTTCGGCGTCAAGGGTCCATCCTTCCAAAACATAGAGGGAAAAATGCTGATTGTTGCTTGTTTGCAGCGTTGCGGTTTTCGTGACGGTTTGGTTTCCATCTTGGTAGGACAATGAAATGGTCGGTTGTGAAGCAGCGGGTTGTCCTCCTCCTGCCGCTCGTTGCTCTTCTTCGTTCTTTTTCGTTGATGTTTGCTCTTTTGCTTCCTTCGAAGGAGAAGGGTTCTTGGATGACGGCGCATCAGACGATGGTTTTTGATCGGCGGCTGTCTGCTCTTCCTTTGCCGCCTGTGTCGTCTCGTGCTCTTTCGTTCCACAGCCAACCAGCAAGACGAAGGCGACAGCGAGAGAGAACAACAGTTTCCAGTATCGAATCATGTTCATTCCTCCCTACGTTCCATATACCCCCCATTATACCAATTGAAACGGTGGAAACAAACAGACTCGTTTCCCTATTTTTTCTGTTTGTTCGTTTTGGCTTGTTGTTTGGTGTGCAAGGCGACATGCGCCCCGCGCCAAACAGTGGCGACGAGTGGCGCTCCCCCATTTTACGCTTGGGGAAAGAGCGTTTCACCTTCTTTACCATTGGCTGGAGACAGGAAATGTTCCGCGAAAACAAGAAGAGTTGCCCACCCGGTTAATCGTGCGGGCTACCGGGTAGGCTATAGTCGTTTCAACTGATAGCGGTTGACGGGGCGTCCGACGCCGACGTATTGCACATCGAGTATCACTTGTCCCGTTTTCTCAAGGTATTCCAAGTAGCGGCGGGCCGTCACACGGGCGATGCCGACGCCCTCGGCCACTTCCTCGGCGGAAACAGGGAAGCGGTGCTGGCGCAAGTAGGCGACGACTTTTTCCAACGTCACTTCGTTTAATCCCTTCGGAAGTTCAGGGAGCGAGGCGGCAGGTTGTTCAGCCGTTTGCCGTAGTGCATCGAGTTCTGCCTGGGTGAGCGATTCCTTTTCTGCAAGCGACTGGCGGAACGCCCGATAATTTCCCAGCGCCTGTTTGAGCTGTTCAAATTTAAACGGTTTCAAAATGTAATCGAAGGCGCCGTTTTGCAGGACGCGGCGCACTGTTTCAATGTCGCTTGCCGCTGTGATGGCGATGATATCAACTTCATGGCCGCGGGCGCGGATTTGCTTTACTGTTTCAAGGCCGTCCAGCTGCGGCATGTAAATATCAATCATCGCTAAATCGGGACGCAGCTCGTCGATGAGGCGGAGTCCTTCTTCACCGTTTCCGGCAAGGCCGACGATGGTGAAGCCGTCGACTTGTTCAATCATTTGCCGGTTCACTTCCTGGACCATCGGATCGTCTTCAATGAGCAGTACACGGTACATGCTTTTCCTCCTTTGCACGGATGGAGCCTGTTTACATGATGGAGAAAGACACCAGCGCTGTTTCGCTAGGCTTCCTTGCTATGTTACATGTCAAATGTGATCGTAAAGATGGTGCCTTTTCCTTCTTCTTTTGTATGAAAAAAATCGCTGATGATAAACAAGCCGCTCAGCAGCATCGAAAAACTGACGATGACAAAAATTAAAATCATGATTTTCCAACGGATCGGCAGCCGATTCGTGGCGAGACTCCTCTTTTTTCGAAACAGTCATTATCATTTATTTTAGCATGATTCCTCTGATATGATAAAAGAGAGGATCGTAATAGGCTTCCGCGGGCGGAAGCTTTTTTGTTTTTGAACAGCAAAAAGGTCAAGACCAAAACGACCATTATCACCATAATATTTTGATTTCAACGATTTTTCTTTATGATAATGTTGAAAGTGTTTCCAATATATCGAAAGGAGTGGGAGAAATGCGGAGAAAACTGAAAAACTTGACGGTGCAAGTCATCATCGGCATTATTTTAGGGATCATTGTCGGATTTCTATTTCCAGAATTCGTAGCGAAGTTAAAAGTATTGGCAGACGGATTTATTAAGCTGATTAAAATGGTGATCGCCCCGATCATTTTCTTCACCGTCGTCATCGGAATCGGCAATATGGGCGACTTGAAAAAGGTCGGCCGCATCGGCGGCAAGGCGCTCATTTATTTTGAAATTGTCACGACGTTTGCGTTGGCGATCGGGATTGTCGTCGTCAACCTTGTCAAACCAGGGGTTGGGTTTCATACCGATGCAGTAAAAGGCGGCGACATTTCGCAATATACGAAGCAGGCGGAAGAGACGAGCCACGGGTTTGTCGATTTCGTGCTCAGTATTATCCCGGATAACGTCGTCGCCGCGATGGCCAGCGGAGAATTGCTTCCGGTACTCTTCTTCGCCGTCCTGTTTGGCTTGGCGGCAGCAGGGTTAGGGGAGAAAGTCAAACCGGTGCTTTCGTTGTTTGAGCGAATCGCTGAAATTTTCTTTGGCGTCGTCAACATGGTTATGAAGGTGTCGCCGATCGCCGCGTTCGGCGCGATGGCGTACACGATCGGCACGTTCGGCCTCGGATCGCTCGTGTCGCTCGGTAAACTGATGGGTTCTGTTTACATTACGATGGCGCTTTTCATTTTCGTCGTGCTTGGCGGGATTGCCAAGTTTTATGGGTTTAACATCTTTAAGTTTCTCGCTTATATCAAAGAGGAACTGTTGCTTGTTTTGGGCACATCTTCGTCTGAATCAGCGTTGCCGCGGCTGATGGAACGTTTGGAAAAATACGGGTGCTCGAAATCGGTTGTTGGTCTTGTCGTTCCGACAGGGTATTCGTTTAACCTAGACGGCACATCGATTTACTTGTCGATGGCAGCCATTTTCATCGCCCAAGCGTACGGCATTGATTTAACCATTTGGCAAGAGCTGACGTTGCTTGGCGTATTAATGCTCACCTCGAAAGGGGCAGCAGGGGTTACCGGTTCCGGCTTTATTACACTGGCTGCAACGTTGGCAGCATTTCCGATGATTCCGGTCGAAGGCATCGCCTTGTTGCTTGGGGTTGACCGCTTCATGTCGGAAGCGCGGGCGATTACGAACATCATCGGCAATGCTGTAGCGACAGTGGTTGTTTCGAAAATGGAAAACGAGTTTCATCCGAACGAAGCTGAAGTGGAGCGCGCCTCGATGAGCGTGGCCAAATAAGAGTCAGGAGCCGATCTGCAAGTCCAATTGACAGCTTTTCCGTTCGCATGTTTCTGACTGCGTCGGGAAAGGAGCCGCACGCTGCAAATCGCCGAATGGATGAAAGAAGGAATGCAATAACAGCGCGAGGGGAGCGTTTCCCCTCGTTTTTGCGTTGATTTTCCCCTAAAGAAAGAACAAGAGGGACGCGGGGAAGTGAGAAAGGAGAGCAAGCATATATTTTGATTTTCTTTCCCTCTTTTCCCATAATGAAACTATAATGACGCTCGAGGAGGAGAGGATATGAACGGCCTGCAAGATTGCGCCACTTTGCATAACGGGGTGAAAATGCCTTGGGTTGGCCTTGGCGTCTACAAAGTAAAGGAGGGCGAGGAAGTAAAAAGCACGGTGCGCACCGCGTTGGAAATTGGCTATCGCCATATTGACACGGCCGCTTTTTACGAAAACGAAGAAGGGGTCGGGCAAGCGATCCGTGAATCCGGCATTCCGCGCGAGCAAGTATTTGTGACGACGAAAGTATGGAACACCGACCAAGGGTATGAGACGACGCTGAAGGCGTTTGATGCAAGCTTGAAAAAGCTTGGGTTTGATTATGTTGACCTGTACTTAGTCCACTGGCCGGTGAAAGGGAAGTATAAAGAGACGTACAAAGCGCTGGAAAAGCTGTATAAAGACGGCTATGTGCGCGCGATTGGCGTCAGCAACTTCCAAATTCACCATTTGCAAGATGTGCTGGCTGACTGCGAAATTAAGCCGATGGTCAACCAAGTCGAGTATCACCCGCGCCTGACGCAAAAAGAGTTGCTTACGTTTTGTCGGGAAAACGGCATCCAGCTTGAGGCATGGTCGCCGCTTATGCGCGGGGAAATTTTAACCGAACCGACAATCGTTGAAATTGGCAAAAAATACGGGAAAACGCCAGCGCAAGTCGTGTTGCGTTGGGATTTGCAGCACGGCGTCGTGACGATCCCGAAATCGGTGACGCCGGCGCGGATCAAGGAAAACGCTGATATTTTTGATTTCTCGCTGACCGACGAAGAAATGAAACAGATCGACGCGTTGAACTTGAACAAACGGGTCGG
>NZ_JAFWFM010000062.1:0-36995 GCF_017515625.1 Geobacillus sp. | reverse complement strand
GGGGTAGCTGTGCGAGATACGCAAAGGGGGAACGAACATGTCAATTGAATGGCAAACAAAATATGGGCGCATTGAAATTGCCAATGAGGTCATTGCCATGATTGCCGGGGGAGCGGCCGTCGATTGCTACGGCATTGTCGGAATGGCGTCGAAAAATCAAATTCGCGACGGGCTGTCGGAAATTTTGCGCCGTGAGAACTTTTCCAAAGGAGTTATCGTCCGCGAGGAAAACGGCGAAGTACATATCGACATGTACATCATCGTCAGTTACGGGACGAAAATTTCCGAAGTCGCCCACAATGTGCAGTCGAAAGTGAAATATACACTCGATCAGACGCTTGGATTGGCGGTTCAGTCCATCAACATTTACGTCCAAGGGGTTCGGGTGGTGAATCCGTAGTAAGGGGGAATCAGCCGGTGGCAATGAGGACGCTTGACGGAAGACGGTTTGCCGATATGGTGCAGCAAGGAGCCGCGCATTTGGCGAACAACGCCAAGGCGGTCGATGCGCTGAACGTCTTTCCGGTTCCAGATGGCGATACAGGAACAAACATGAACTTGTCGATGACGTCCGGAGCGAAAGAGGTGAAGGCGCATGTCTCCGACCATATCGGCAACGTCGCCGCGGCGCTGGCGAAAGGATTGTTGATGGGGGCGCGCGGCAATTCCGGCGTTATTTTGTCGCAGTTGTTCCGCGGGTTTGCCAAAGCGGTGGAAGGCAAACCGCAAGTGGACGGCTTCGAATTTGCCGCCGCCCTGCAAGCGGGGGTTGATACGGCCTATAAGGCGGTGATGAAGCCGGTCGAAGGAACGATCCTCACCGTAGCGAGAGAGGCGGCGCGAAAGGCAATTGAAACAGCGAAAAAAGATCGCGATGTCGTATCGGTGATGGAAGCGGCGCTTGCGGAGGCGAAAGCCGCGCTCAAGCGCACGCCGGAGCTGCTGCCGGTCTTAAAGGAAGTCGGGGTTGTCGACAGCGGCGGCCAAGGGCTTGTGTACGTGTACGAAGGATTCCTTGCCGCTTTGAAAGGAGAAGCTGTCAGCACCGCTCCCGCCGAAGTGCCGATGGAAGAGCTTGTAAAGATGGCACATCATCAAAGCGCGCAAAGCCATATTCATACCGACGAAATTGAGTTTGGCTACTGTACGGAATTCATGGTTCGGTTTGAGAAGGACAAACTGGCCCAGCATCCGTTTTCCGAAGAAGTGTTTCGCCGCGACTTGAGCCGATTTGGCGATTCTTTGCTTGTCGTCGCCGACGACGAGCTTGTCAAAGTGCACATCCATTCGGAAACGCCGGGCGAGGTGTTGACCTACGGCCAGCGCTACGGAAGTCTCATCAACATTAAAATTGAAAACATGCGCGAACAGCATGCCAACATCGTCGGCAAAGAGGCGGAACGGCCGCTGCAAGCCGGCGCGGAAGAAGCGAAGCCGTACGGCATCGTTGCCGTCGCGATGGGCGCCGGCGTGGCCGAATTGTTTCAAAGCATCGGCGCGCACGCGGTCATTGAAGGCGGACAGACGATGAACCCAAGCACCGAAGAAATCGCGGAGGCCATTCGCCGCGTCAACGCGGAGACGGTGTTCGTGCTGCCGAACAACAAAAATGTCGTGATGGCGGCCAAACAAGCGGCCGAGCTTTCCGAGCGGCAGGTGATCGTCATCCCATCGAAAACCGTTCCGCAAGGCATGGCGGCGCTCTTGGCGTTCAATCCAGCGCAGTCAGCCGAGCAAAACGAGCGGGCGATGACGGCGGCGCTTTCGCGGGTGAAAACGGGGCAAGTGACGTTTTCCGTGCGCGATACAACAATCGATGGCGTCGAAATCGAAAAAGGCGACTACATGGGGCTGTTCGATGACCGCATCGTCGTCGCCGATAAGGACAAGTTGGCCGTGACGAAGCGGCTGCTTGATGCGCTCATTGACGAGGAAAGTGAAATTGTCACCATTTTGTACGGCGAGGATGCGACCGAAGTGGAAGTGGAAACTGTTGTCGCCTATCTGGAAACGGAATATGATGGAGTGGAAGTCGAAGTGCACAACGGCCGGCAACCGCTCTATCCGTTTATCATTTCCGTCGAATAATATTATGTTAAAATAATAGAAGGGAGCATTCCCTTCTATTTTTTATGCGAACGGAGGAAAGGCACCGATGAAATATAAAAGCGTCTTTGACATCATCGGCCCGGTGATGGTCGGACCGTCAAGCTCGCATACCGCCGGGGCGGCGCGCATCGGCCTCGTCGCGCGCAAGCTGTTTGGAAGACAGCCTGAATGGGCGCACATCTCGTTTTACGGCTCGTTTGCCGAAACGTACCGGGGGCATGGGACCGATGTGGCCATCGTCGCCGGGCTGCTTGGATTTGATACGTTTGATGAGCGCATCCCGGACGCTCTGGCGATCGCTCAGGCTGCGGGAATGGACGTCTCGTTTTCCGCCGAAGAGGCGATTCCGCATCACCCGAACACGGCGCGTGTGCGCATTGGCGACGGAAAAGGGGAGCTTGAGCTTGTCGGCGTGTCCATTGGCGGAGGGAAAATTGAAATCATCGAGTTAAACGGGTTCGAGTTAAAGTTGTCGGGCCATCACCCAGCGCTATTAATCATGCATAACGACCGTTACGGGACGATCGGGGCGGTGGCCAGCGCGCTGGCGAAGCATGCCATTAATATCGGCCATATGGAAGTATCGCGCAAGGAAAAAGGGAAGGAAGCGCTGATGACGATCGAAGTCGATCAACCGTTGACCGACGAGCTTTTGCAAGAGTTGGAGCAGCTGCCTAACATTATTCAAGTAACCAAACTCGTTGATTAAATCGAAAACGGTTCCATGTTTTGCGAAGACAGCCATGATGACGGACAGGAAGGATGGGGAAAAGAGAATGTTTCGCAATGTTGCCGAGCTTGTTGCATTGGCGGAAAAAGAGCAAATCAAAATCGCTGAGGTGATGATCCGCCAAGAAGTCGGAGTGAGCGGGCGCAGCCGGGAGGAGATTATGGCGCAAATGGAGCGCCACCTCGAAGTGATGGAGCGGGCTGTTGAAAGAGGGCTGCAAGGAGTCGTTTCCCGCTCGGGGCTGACAGGCGGCGATGCGGTGCGGGTGCAGCGCTATATCGAGCAGGGCCGCTTTTTGTCCGGGGAAACGATTTTGGATGCCGTCAGCAAAGCCATGGCGACAAATGAAGTGAACGCGGCCATGGGCGTCATTTGTGCGACGCCGACAGCGGGCTCAGCCGGCGTTGTCCCCGGGACGCTGTTTGCCGTGAAAGAGCGGTTGAATCCGACGAGAAAAGAAATGGTCGAATTTTTGTTCACCGCTGGGGCGTTCGGCTATGTCGTTGCCAACAATGCTTCCATCTCAGGGGCGGCCGGCGGCTGTCAAGCCGAAGTCGGTTCGGCAGCCGGCATGGCGGCTGCGGCGCTCGTTGAGCTGGCCGGCGGAACGCCTGCTCAAGCAGCCGAAGCGATGGCGATCGCCTTAAAAAATATGCTAGGATTAGTATGTGATCCTGTCGCTGGCTTGGTCGAAGTGCCGTGCGTCAAACGGAATGCGATGGGGGCGGCCAACGCCATGATCGCTGCTGATATGGCGCTGGCCGGTGTAAAAAGCCGCATTCCGTGTGATGAAGTGATCGAGGCGATGTACCGCATCGGCGCGGCCATGCCGGTGGCGCTGAAAGAAACTGCGCAAGGGGGGTTGGCCGCGACGCCGACCGGCCGCGCCATCGCGGCCCGCATTTTCGGCGCTTCTGCGGCATCGAAGTGAACGAAACGATGCAACAGCCGGTGACGGCGGTCAAAGGCATCGGTGAAGAAACGGCTGCGGCGCTCGCCGACATCGGCATCACAACCGTCGGCGACCTGCTCATGTATGCGCCGTACCGGTATGACGATTACGAACAAAAAGATCTAGCCGCCGCCCGCCATGAAGAAAAAGTGACAGTGGAAGGGAAGGTGCACAGCGCCCCGCTTGTAACGTATTACGGAAAAAAAAAGTCGCGCCTTTCCTTTCGCCTGCTTTCCGGCCGCTATTTAATCACGGTTGTCTGCTTCAACCGCCCGTATTTGAAAGAAAAACTCGCCTTCAATGAAACGGTGACCGTAATCGGCAAATGGGACCGGCACCGGCAGGCGATCAACGCCTATGAGCTTCGTTTCGGGGCCGCCCCGGAGACGGCCGGCATTGAACCGGTCTATTCGGTGCGCAGCCCGCTGACGGTCAAAACGATGCGCCGGCTCATGAAGGCGGCGTTCGCCCAGTTTGGCGCGCACATTCCCGATCCGCTGCCGCCCGCTTTGCGCCGCGCCTACCGTCTTGTCGACAAGCAGGAGGCGGTTCGCGCCCTTCATTTTCCGCGCTCGCGTGAAGAGTTGCACCAGGCGCGACGCCGGCTCGTCTATGAAGAGTTTTTGCTGTACCAGCTGAAAATGCAGGCGTTTCGGCGAATTGTGCGCGACGGGCAGCACGGCGTCGCCCATTCGTTTTCCGAAGAGCGGCTGGCGGCGTTTCTTTCCGCTTTGCCGTTTTCATTAACGAACGCCCAGCGGCGCGTCATCAAGGAGATTTTGGCCGATATGCGGGCGCCAAGGCAAATGAACCGTCTTTTGCAAGGCGATGTCGGCTCCGGCAAGACGGTCGTGGCCGCCGTGGCGCTGTATGCGGCGGTATTGTCCGGCTTTCAAGGAGCGCTGATGGTGCCGACGGAAATTTTGGCTGAGCAGCATGCCCGCTCGCTCGCCGACCTGTTTGCCGGCACAGATGTCACGCTGGCGCTGTTGACAAGCTCCGTGAAAGGGAAGAGGCGCAAAGAGCTGCTTGCGGAATTGGAGGAAGGGGCGATCGACATCGTCATTGGGACGCATGCGTTGATTCAAGAAGGTGTACAGTTTCGCCGGCTCGGCCTCGCCATTACTGATGAGCAGCACCGGTTTGGCGTCGAGCAGCGTCGCATTTTGCGCGAAAAGGGGCATGCCCCGGACGTGCTGATGATGACGGCGACGCCGATTCCGCGCACGCTGGCGATCACGGCGTTCGGCGATATGGACGTATCAGTGCTCGACGAAATGCCGGCCGGGCGGAAGAAAGTGGAAACGTATTGGGTCAAGCATCATCAATTCGCGCGTGTGCTCGATTTTATCGAAAAAGAGCTTCGTCGGGGGCATCAGGCGTACGTCATTTGTCCGCTTATTGAAGAGTCGGAAAAATTGGATGTGCAAAATGCCATTGATGTTCATAGTCAGCTCGTCCACTACTACCGCGGGAAATATGAGATCGGCCTCATGCACGGCCGGCTGTCGGCCGATGAAAAAGAAGCGGTGATGCGAGCGTTCAGTGAAAACCGCATTCATGTGCTCGTTTCGACAACGGTCGTGGAAGTCGGGGTGAATGTGCCGAACGCCACCGTGATGGTCATCTATGACGCCGAACGGTTTGGACTTGCCCAGCTTCATCAGCTGCGCGGCCGGGTCGGGCGGGGGGACGCCCAGTCATACTGCATTTTAATTGCCGACCCGAAATCGGAAGTCGGCAAAGAACGGATGCGCATCATGACGGAGACGACGGACGGGTTTGTGCTGGCGGAAAAGGATTTGGAGCTGCGTGGTCCAGGCGATTTTTTCGGCACGAAACAAAGCGGGCTTCCGGAGTTTCAATTTGGCGATCCGGTGCATGATTACCGCATCTTGGAAGTCGCGCGCCGCGATGCCGCCAAACTCGTGTCGATGACGGCGTTTTGGAGTGATGAAGCGTACGCGGGGCTGCGCGCCGAACTTGAGGCGTCCGGCGTGCTCGATGGAGAAAAGCTAGATTAATAGGCAGGCGGCAAAATGTGACCGCTTTTCACTTTTTCTGCTTGCATTCCGTTTTTTGATATTATATATTACTTTTAGTACCTAGTCATAAAACCGGACGGTGTAACGAATCGATGAGAAAAAGCAAACGCGAACGGCAACGGCTGCTGCAGGAGACGATCCGGGAAAATCCGTTTATTACCGACGAAGAGCTGGCAGAAAAGTTCTCAGTCAGCGTGCAGACGATCCGCCTCGACCGGCTTGAACTGTCGATTCCGGAGCTGCGCGAGCGCATTAAACATGTCGCCCGCCAGTCGTTCGCGGATAAAGTGCGGGCGCTGCCGCTTGAGGAAGTGATCGGCGATATTATCGACATTGAGCCGGATGAGAGCGCCATTTCCATTTTCGATGTGAAAGAAGATCATGTGTTCCGGCGCACCCGCATCGCCCGCGGCCATCATTTGTTCGCCCAGGCGAATTCGCTCGCCGTTGCCGTAATCCATGACGAATTGGCGCTGACGGCGAAAGCGACGATCCGCTTTGTTCGTCAAGTCAAGGAAGGCGAACGGGTGGTGGCGAAGGCGAAGGTGACCGGCAAAACGGCGAACGGGCGCACGATTGTCGACGTAAACAGCTACGTCGGCCAAGAGCTCGTGTTTTCCGGAACGTTCGAGATGTATCGTTCAAACATAGAGAAAAAGGATGGCGACAGCAATGAACATCGCGATTGATGCCATGGGAGGCGACCATGCTCCACGCGAAATCGTCCTTGGGGCGGCTCGAGCCGCCGCGCATTTTCCCGACATTCATATTACGCTTATCGGCGACGAAGCGAAAATCCGTCCGCATGTGCCGGACGGAGGGCGCCTGTCGATCCTCCATGCCGATGAGGTGATTGAAGCGACCGATGAGCCGGTGCGGGCTGTGCGGCGCAAAAAAAACTCGTCGTTGGTGCGCATGGCGGAAGAAGTGAAAGAAGGACGCGCTGACGCGTGCATATCGGCCGGCAATACTGGTGCGTTGATGGCGGCTGGGCTGTTTGTCGTTGGGCGGATTGCCGGCATCGACCGGCCAGCGCTCGCGCCGACATTGCCTACGCTAGACGGGCGGGGGTTTGTCTTTTTGGATGTCGGCGCCAATGTCGACGCCCGCCCGGAGCATTTGCAGCAATATGCGATTATGGGGCACGTGTATGCCCAACAAGTGCGGGGCATCGCCAAGCCGCGCATCGGCCTGCTCAACGTCGGCACCGAAGATCAAAAAGGGAATGAAACCGTGAAGCGGGCGTTCTCCTTGCTGAAAGAAACGAACCTTCATTTCATTGGCAATGTGGAGGCGCGCGATTTGCTCAATGGCGTGGCTGATGTCGTTGTCGCTGATGGGTTTGCCGGCAATGTCGCCTTAAAAACGATCGAGGGAACGGCGATGGCGCTTTTTTCGTTGCTCAAGCAGACGCTGACAAGCGGCGCGGTCGCAAAACTCACCGCCGCTGTCCTCAAGCCGAAGCTCGCCGGACTGAAAAAGATGATGGACTACTCCGAATACGGCGGGGCGGCGTTGTTCGGCTTGAACGCTCCGGTCATTAAAGCGCACGGCTCATCCGATGCGAACGCTATTTTCCATGCCGTCCGCCAAGCGCGCGAGATAGTGGCCCATGATGTCATTGGCACGATCAAAGCGGAGCTCGAGCGGACATAATGGATAAAGGAGGAAGCAAAATGGGTAAAATCGCCTTTTTATTTCCGGGACAAGGGTCGCAAACGGTCGGCATGGCCAAGGACGCCGCCGACCGCGACGCCCGCGCCCGTGCGGTGATTGAGGCGGCTGACGAGCGGCTCGGATTTCCGCTTTCTTCGCTCATGTTCAACGGGCCGCAAGCTGAGCTGACGCTGACGTACAACGCCCAGCCGGCGCTTTTGACCGCTAGCATCGCCTTGCTTCAGCTCGTAGACGGAGAAGGCTTGAAGGCCGATTACGTCGCCGGCCATAGTTTGGGTGAATACACGGCGCTCGTGGCCGCCGGCGCCATGTCGTTTGCCGACGCTGTCTATGCGGTGCGCCGCCGCGGCGAGCTGATGGATGAAGCGGTGCCGGCCGGCGAAGGGACGATGGCTGCCGTATTAGGGATGGAGGCAGAGGCGCTCGAAGCGGTGACGAACGAAATTGCCGCCCAAGGCCATCCGGTTGAGCCGGCCAATTTCAACTGCCCGGGGCAAATCGTCATCTCCGGTTCGAAAGCGGGAGTGGAAAAGGCGGGGCAGTTGGCGAAAGAGCGCGGCGCGAAACGCGTCATTTCGCTGGAAGTGAGCGGACCGTTCCATTCGTCGCTCATGAAGCCGGCGGCGGAAAAACTGCAGGCTGTTCTTGACAGCCTGGCCATTGAAGATGCTGCTGTTCCCGTCATCGCCAACGTAACGGCTGAGCCGGTGACGAAGAAAGAGGACATTGCCCGTCTTCTTATTGAACAGCTCTATTCGCCGGTACGCTGGGAACAGTCGGTGCGCACGCTGTTGGCGCTTGGGGTCGACACGTTTGTCGAAATCGGACCGGGGAAAGTGTTGTCCGGTCTCGTGAAAAAAATCGACCGCAACGCCCGTGTTTATGCGGTAAACGATCTCGCTTCCTTGGAAACGACCATTGCGGCGCTGAAAGGAGAATAACAAAACAATGCTTGAAGGAAAAATCGCCCTCGTTACCGGGGCGTCGCGCGGCATCGGCCGGGCGGTTGCCTTGGAGCTCGCCCGTCAAGGGGCGAACGTCGTTGTCAACTATGCCGGCAGCGAGGCAAAAGCGAATGAAGTCGTTGAGATGATCCGCTCGCTCGGCCGCGAAGCGATCGCCGTCCAGGCGGACGTCGCCCGGGCGGAGGAGGTGGAGCGCTTGGTGAAAACAGCGCTCGACCAGTTCGGCCGCCTCGACATTTTGGTGAACAACGCGGGCATTACGCGCGACAATTTGCTCATGCGGATGAAAGAAGAAGAATGGGATGCGGTGATTAATACGAACTTAAAAGGGGTATTTCTTTGTACGAAGGCTGTGACACGGCCGATGATGAAGCAGCGCGGCGGCCGGATCATCAACATCGCCTCCGTCGTCGGGGTCATCGGCAACCCTGGGCAGGCGAACTACGTGGCGGCCAAAGCCGGCGTCATCGGATTGACGAAGACGGCCGCGCGCGAACTCGCCAGCCGGAACATCACCGTCAACGCCGTCGCACCGGGATTCATTACAACCGATATGACCGAAGCACTCAGCGAGGAATTGAAGGGGGAAATGTTAAAACAAATTCCGCTCGCCCGTTTCGGCGAGCCGGATGACGTCGCCCGCGTTGTGGCGTTTCTCGCGTCCGACGCCGCCGGCTACATGACCGGCCAGACGCTTCACGTTGATGGCGGCATGGTCATGCCGTAACAAAAGGCGGCTAGTATTTTCCCTGAGAATCGACTATAATCATGAAGGGAGGTGAACAGAATGGCAGACGTATTGGAACGTGTCACGAAAATCATCGTCGACCGGCTCGGGGTTGACGAATCGCAAGTGACGCTCGAGGCGAAGTTCAAAGACGATTTGGGTGCTGACTCGCTCGACATCGTCGAATTGGTCATGGAGCTCGAAGACGAATTCAACATGGAAATTTCCGACGAAGAAGCGGAAAAAATTGTCACAGTCGGAGATGCTGTGAACTACATAAAAAGCCATCTGTAATCCCGCTTTTTTGCAAAGTCCCGTTGCTCCGAACGGGGCTTTCTCTGCTTTTTAAGAGGCACACGGGACCTAGCCGCGGAAAAAAGGCGCCTTTGCCACTCGCGTAGCGGGATGGTGAACGGATATAATAAAGGATAGTATACGGCCAGTTTTGTCTGGAACGAAGTCGGAGGCATTTTTATGTCAAAACAAAAAGACAAAGAACGCATCCACGAAAAAAGGCGGGCGAAGTTTCAAGAACTGCAAAGGAAAATCGGGATCACCTTCCAAAATGAAAAGCTGTTGATGCAAGCGTTCACCCATTCATCGTATGTGAATGAGCATCGGCGGCGGCTTCACGAGGATAATGAACGGCTCGAGTTTTTGGGCGACGCCGTGCTGGAGCTGACCGTTTCCCAATATTTGTTTCAAAAATTCCCACATATGAGCGAAGGGCAGTTGACAAAGCTGCGGGCGGCCATTGTCTGCGAGCCGTCGCTTGTGAAATTTGCCAACTCCCTGTCGTTTGGCGAACTCGTTTTGCTTGGCAAAGGCGAGGAGCTGACCGGCGGACGGACGCGCCCGGCGCTTTTGGCTGACGTGTTTGAAGCGTTTATCGGCGCCCTTTATTTGGATCAAGGAATGGAGGCGGTCCTCCATTTTTTAGGGCAAACGATCTTTCCAAAAATAGATGAAGGTGCTTTTTCTCATGTGATGGATTTTAAAAGCCAGCTGCAGGAACTCGTGCAGCGCGACGGCAGCGGGACGCTTGAATACACCATTTTGGAAGAAAAAGGACCGGCCCACAACAAAGAGTTCGTCGCCCGCGTGGCGTTAAACGGCCAAGAGCTCGGCATCGGTGTCGGCCGCTCCAAAAAGGAAGCCGAGCAGCATGCGGCACAAATGGCGCTTGAGACGCTGCGGGCTGCCGAGCGGCCATAGAAAGGCTGGCGCTTTTACGTCAGTCTTTTTGTATGAACATTTTTTCTCGACGCACTGTGGTGGTATATTGAAAACAGCAGCCTGTCCCGGTCCGCTCCGGCGGGCCGAGATCAAAGCGGAAAGATGGTGAAGCATCGTATCATGTTCCTGAAACGGTTAGATGTGATCGGCTTCAAATCATTCGCCGACCGCGTATCGATTGATTTTGTCCCCGGTGTCACGGCGGTTGTCGGCCCGAACGGAAGCGGCAAAAGCAACATTACCGACGCGATCCGCTGGGTGCTCGGCGAGCAGTCGGCGAAATCGCTGCGCGGGGCAAAAATGGAAGACGTCATTTTCGCCGGCAGCGACTCGCGCAAGCCGCTGAATGTCGCCGAAGTGACGATCACGCTCGACAACGAAGATGGCTTTTTGCCGCTTGAGTATCAAGAGGTGAGCATCACCCGGCGCGTTTACCGCTCCGGGGAAAGCGAGTTTTTCATCAACCGCCAGCCGTGCCGCTTAAAAGATATTGTCGATTTGTTTCTGGACTCCGGGCTTGGCAAGGAGGCGTTTTCGATCATCGGCCAAGGCCGGGTCGAAGAAATTTTAAGCAGCAAGCCGGAAGAGCGGCGTACGATTTTTGAAGAAGCGGCCGGTGTCTTGAAATACAAGCTGCGCAAAAAAAAGGCGGAAACAAAACTTGCGGAAACACAAGACAACTTGCATCGCGTCAACGACATTTTGCATGAGCTCGAACAGCAGCTTGAACCGCTTCGGATGCAGGCGTCAATCGCCAAAGAGTATTTGGAAAAACGCGAGGAGCTCGAGCGGTTTGAAGTGGCGCTTATGGTGCACGACATCGAGGAGCTGCACCGGCAATGGAGCGGACTGAAGGAAGCGCTTGATCGGCACCAGCAAGAGGAAGGAGCGCTGGCGGCGGCGTTGCACAAAATGGAAGCTCATATCGAACAGCTGCGCGACCAAATGGCGGCCATTGACGAGTCGATCGACGGCCTGCAGCAAGTGCTGCTGTTGGCAAGCGAGGAGCTTGAAAAACTCGAAGGCCGGAAGGAAGTGTTAAAAGAGAGGAAAAAAAATGCAGAAAAGCGGAAAGAGCAGCTTGAGGAGACTGCCGCCGCTTTAACGGCGAAACAGCGCCGTCTGGCCGAACGGCTCCGTGCAGAGCGGGCTGAGCTCGCCCGGCTTGAGGGCGCTGCCGCGGCGCTGGAGAAAGAGCTGAAAGAGAAACAAATGTCGCTTTCCGAGTATGAGGTTGATCTTGAGGAGGAGATCGAGCGGCGAAAGGGCGATTATATCGACCTTGTCCACGAACAAGCGGCGTTGAAAAACGAGCGCACGCATGTGGAGCAGGCGATCGGCAAGCTGCAGGCCAAGCGGGCGGCGCTCGACGAAGCGAACCGCCACCATCTTGCTGAACGCGAGCAGATAGAACGAAAACTGGCGGCTTCGCGTGCTGAGCAGTCCCGCCTTGAACAAGCCATCGCTGAGACGAGCGGGAAGCTGGCTCATATGACGGCCGCACTTGCGGCACAAAAGGCGGAGCTCGAACGGAATGAGTCGCTTTTGCAGCAGGCGCGTCAATACCGGCAGCAAACAAAAGCGCGCAAGCAATGGCTGGAAGAGATGCAACACGATTATGCCGGCTTTTTCCAAGGGGTGAAGGAAGTATTAAAAGCGCGCGACCGGCTTCCCGGTATTCATGGTGCAATCGTTGAGCTGATCCGCGTGCCGGACCGCTACGAAACGGCGCTCGAAACGGCGCTCGGCGGCGCGATGCAGCACATCGTCGTCGACAGCGAAGCGGCGGCGCGGCAAGCCATCCACTATTTGAAAACGAACGGCCATGGGCGGGCGACGTTTTTGCCGCTTGACGTCATTCAAGCGCGCGCCCTGTCGGAGCGGGAGCGGGCGATGATCAGCGGCCATCCGGCGTTTGTCGGCATCGCAAGCGAGCTGGTCGAGTACGATCGCGCCCACCAGGCGGCGATCGCCCATTTGCTTGGCCACGTCATCGTCACGGCGGACTTAAAAGGAGCCAATGAACTCGCCAAACTCCTTCAGTACCGCTATCGGCTCGTCACCCTTGACGGCGATGTCGTCAGTCCGGGCGGCGCGATGACCGGCGGCGGGGCGGCGAAAAAGACGGCTTCGCTGTTGGGCCGAGCCCGCGAGCTCGAGGCGATGGCTGCCAAATTGCGTGAAATGGATGAAACGATCGCCCGGCTCGAGCGCGATATCGCAGGGAAAGAGCGAGAGCGGGCGGAGCGGGAACGGGAGGCGGCTGCGCTGCAAGAGAAGATGGCGGCGCTGCAGCAGTCGTTGCAGGCGCAAAAAGACGAACAACGTGAACTCGACTGGCAAAAAAAGCGGATCGACGAGCGGCTCGCGCTGTACGATGAAGAAAAAGCGAACGATGAGCGTGAAGCGGCGGAACTCAACCGCCGTCTCGTCGCCGTTGACAGACAGCTTGAGCAGCTTGCCGGAAAGCTGCAAGCGATTGACGACGACATCAGCCGGCTGCAGGCGCAAAAACAGACGGAGCAAACGACAAAAGAAGCGCTGCAAGCCGCGATCACAGAACAAAAAGTCGCTTTGGCCGAGACGAAAGAACGGGTGAAACACGCGCGGCGGACAGTGGAGGAGCTTGAAACGGAATTGGCTGAAACGGCCCGCGAGCTCGAAGCAGCCGAACGGGAGCGCGCCGCCCTTGCCGCCGAAATGAACGCGCCGTCCTGGAACGAGGACAAACTGGAGCAACAGCGGCAGCAAAAGCTAGAAGACAAGCAAAAAACGATTGAACTCATCGCCAGCCGCCGCGAACAGCGGCTTGACTGCCAAGGGCGGCTTGAGCATTTGGAGCGGGAATGGAAAGAAGCGAAGCGCCAGCATAAACAGCTTGTCGATGTGGTCAAAGACGAAGAAGTGAAGTTGAACCGGCTGGACGTTGAGCTTGATAACTTGCTCACCCGGCTTGGCGAAGAGTATGGAATGTCGTTTGAGGCGGCCCGTTTGGCCTATCCGCTTGAAATCGGGGCCGAAGAGGCGCGCAAGCGAGTGAAGCTGATCAAGCGCGCCATCGATGAGCTCGGCACCGTCAATTTAGGAGCGATCGATGAATATGAGCGCGTTTCCGAACGGCACCGTTTTTTGAGCGAGCAAAAAGCCGATTTGGAAGAGGCGAAAGCGACGCTCCATCAAGTGATCGACGAAATGGACGAGGAAATGAAAAAACGGTTTTTTTCAACGTTCGAACAAATCCGCGCTCATTTCGGCGAGGTGTTCCGCGAGCTGTTCGGCGGCGGGCGCGCCGATTTGCGCCTGACTGACCCGAACGACTTGCTTGAAACCGGGGTGGAGATCGTCGCCCAGCCGCCGGGGAAAAAGCTGCAGCACTTAAGCCTGCTTTCAGGCGGTGAGCGGGCGTTGACGGCGATCGCCCTTTTGTTCTCGATTTTAAAAGTGCGCCCAGTGCCGTTTTGCGTCCTCGATGAAGTCGAGGCGGCGCTTGATGAAGCGAACGTGCAGCGCTACGCCCAATATTTGAAGCGGTTCAGCCGCGATACGCAATTTATCGTCATCACCCACCGGAAAGGGACGATGGAAGAGGCGGACGTGCTGTATGGCGTCACGATGCAAGAATCGGGCGTCTCGAAGCTCGTTTCCGTCCGTTTGGAAGACTCCAAGCAACTCGTGTCGTCATAGAAAGGAGGAGCCTCGATGGGCTTTTTTCAAAAGTTGAAAGAAAAGTGGACAAAACAGGCGGATGCCGTCACGGAAAAGTTTAAGGAAGGGCTGTCGAAAACGCGCGATTCACTCGCCGGGAAAGTGAACGACTTGATCGCCCGCTACCGGAAAGTCGATGAGGAATTTTTCGAAGAGCTGGAGGAAATTTTAATCGCCGCTGACGTCGGCGTGGCGACCGTCATGGAACTGGTCGATGAGCTGAAAATGGAAGTGAAGCGCCGCAACATTCAAGATTCGGCGCAAATGCGCGACGTGATCGCGGAAAAACTGATTGACATTTACCGCGCCGGCGCCGATGACAACGAGCTTTCCGCCTTGAATATGCAAGAAGGAGGGCTGACGGTCATATTGTTCGTCGGCGTCAACGGCGTTGGCAAGACGACGACGATCGGAAAACTGGCGCATAAGCTGAAATCGGAAGGGAAATCGGTGCTCTTGACCGCAGGCGACACGTTCCGCGCCGGAGCGATTGATCAGTTGGAAGTATGGGGCGAACGCGTTGGGGTCGATGTCATTAAGCAGGCGGCCGGCTCCGACCCGGCGGCCGTTATGTACGACGCCATTCAGGCGGCAAAAGCACGCAGCGTTGACGTGTTGTTGTGTGACACAGCCGGGCGGCTGCAAAACAAAGTGAACTTAATGAAAGAGCTTGAAAAAGTGAAGCGCGTCATCAGCCGCGAAATCCCGGGCGCTCCGCATGAAGTGCTGCTTGTGCTTGATGCGACGACCGGGCAAAATGCGATGAGTCAGGCGAAGCTGTTTAAAGAAGCGACCGATGTGACCGGCATCGTGTTGACAAAGCTCGACGGAACGGCAAAAGGCGGCATCGTGCTCGCCATTCGCAACGAGCTGGCCATCCCGGTGAAATTCGTCGGCCTCGGCGAAAAGATGGACGATTTGCAGCCGTTTGATGCAGAAAAATATGTATACGGACTGTTTGCCGGTTTGTTCGATGAACAATAACGGCTAGTTGGCCAGTTGCATGCCGTTTAGCGGCTCGTACGGCATCGGCGCGGCCTGCATCCGTGTTTTCCCGCCAGGCTGGCGGCCAACCGCGCCCCAGCCTTGCTTTTATGGGGGGAAAAATCGTCCTCATCTTGACAAGAGCCGGAAAACAAAGTACACTCACTTGTAAAGGGAATTTACTTAACAACGGGGGAGGGAGCGTTCGGTGCTCGAAAAAACGATGCGCATGAACTATTTGTATGATTTTTATCACGCGCTGTTGACGCCGAAACAGCGCAATTACATGGCGCTGTACTACTTGGACGACTACTCCCTCGGGGAAATTGCTGAACAATATGAGGTGAGCCGCCAGGCGGTGTACGATAACATCCGGCGCACAGAAGCGATGCTTGAGCAGTATGAAGAGAAGCTCGGGCTGCTGCAAAAATATGAACAGCGGCGGCAGGCCATCGAGCGGCTGAAAGACTACATCAGCCGGCATTACGGCGCTGACGCCGAATTGGCGGCGCTTGTCCGCGAGCTGGATGAACTTGATTAAAAAAAGGGGGTGGCCGCCATGGCGTTTGAAGGATTGTCCGAACGTTTGCAGCAGGTGATGAACCGCATCCGCGGCAAAGGGAAAGTCACCGAAGCGGATGTCAAAGAGATGATGCGCGAAGTGCGTCTCGCTTTGCTCGAGGCTGACGTCAACTTTAAAGTCGTCAAAGATTTCATCAAACGGGTGAGCGAACGGGCCGTCGGGCAGGAAGTGATGAAAAGCTTGACGCCGGGCCAGCAGGTGATTAAAGTGGTCAAAGAGGAGCTGACGGCGTTAATGGGCGGCGAACAGAGCAAAATCGCGGTCGCCAAAAAGCCGCCGACGGTCGTCATGATGGTTGGCCTGCAAGGGGCTGGGAAGACGACAACGACCGGGAAGCTCGCCAACTTGCTGCGCAAGCGCCATAACCGGAAGCCGCTGCTGGTCGCTGCTGACGTCTACCGCCCGGCGGCGATCAAGCAGCTGGAGACGCTCGGCAAACAGCTGAACGTTCCTGTCTTTTCGCTCGGCGAGGACGCCAATCCAGTCGAGATCGCGAAACAGGCGCTCGAGCGGGCGAAAGAAGAGCATTACGACTATGTGCTGATCGACACGGCCGGCCGCCTTCACATTGATGAGGCGCTCATGGATGAACTGAAGCAAATGAAAGAGGCGGTCAAGCCGGACGAAATTTTCCTCGTTGTCGACGCCATGACCGGTCAAGACGCCGTCAATGTCGCGCAAAGCTTCCATGAACAGCTCGGCATCACCGGCGTTATTTTGACGAAGCTCGATGGCGACACGCGCGGCGGGGCGGCGCTGTCGATTCGCGCCGTGACGGGAGCGCCGATCAAGTTCGCCGGGATGGGCGAAAAACTGGATGCGCTCGAGCCGTTTCATCCAGAGCGGATGGCGTCCCGCATTTTAGGGATGGGCGATGTCTTGACGCTCATTGAAAAAGCGCAGGCCGCCGTTGATGAGGAGAAGGCGAAAGAGCTCGAACAAAAAATGCGCACGGCCACCTTCACGCTTGACGACTTTTTGGAGCAGCTCGGCCAAGTGCGCATGCTCGGACCGCTTGACGAACTGATTAAAATGCTGCCGGGAGCCAATAAAATCAAAGGGCTTTCCAACATTCAAGTCGATGAAAAGCAAATCGCCCGCGTCGAAGCGATCATCCGCTCGATGACGAAAGAGGAGAAAATGCATCCGGAAATCATCAACGCTAGCCGCAAAAGGCGGATCGCCAAAGGGAGCGGCACGACCGTGCAAGACGTCAACCGGCTGCTCAAGCAATTTGATGACATGAAAAAAATGATGAAAATGATGACGAATATGCCCAAAGGGAAGAAAAAAGGATTTCGCTTCCCATTTATGTAAATGATGTTCTGTTAAGCGAAAAACCTTTACAAACGGAAAAAGAATTGTTAATATACTATCTTGTGTGAACACTATACGGAGGTGCGTACAAACTATGGCAGTAAAAATTCGTTTAAAACGCATGGGCGCAAAGAAAAAACCGTTTTACCGCATTGTTGTGGCGGATTCCCGCTCGCCGCGCGACGGCCGCTTCATTGAAACGATCGGCACATACAATCCGGTTGCGGAGCCAGCCGAAATCAAAATCGATGAAGAGCTGGCGCTCAAATGGCTGCAAAACGGTGCCAAACCGTCCGACACGGTGCGCAGCTTGCTGTCGAAACAAGGCATTTTAGAGAAGTTCCATAACTTGAAATACGGCAAATAAGCGGGATGCACATGAAACCGCTCATTGAAACGATCGTCAAGGCGCTTGTCGATCATCCGGAGGCGGTGGCGGTCGAAACCCGTGAGGAAGAGACGGCCGTCATCTATGAACTGTCGATGCACGATGACGATATCGGCAAAGTGATCGGCAAACAAGGACGGACGATCCATGCGATCCGCACGGTCGTCTATGCCGCCGCCGCTGGATCGCCCAAGCGGGTGATTGTGCACGTGAAAGAAAAAGGGTGAGGATGTTCCTCTCCCTTTTTTGATATCTTCGTAAAGGGGGATGGGGATGAAGCTCATTCAAACGGTCGAAGTGCGGCAAGTTGTCACCGAGCGGAGCAAACAAGAGCTTGCGGCGGCATTTGCGGCGCGCAAGCAGCAGTTGGAGCGCGAGTGCGGCCAGCTTCGCTTCGAGCAAAAGCGGATGGAGAAAAGCGGGAAATACCCGGCTAGTCTTGTAAAGCAATATTTTGCCAAAGAAATCGACGACCGGATGGAGAAAATCAAGCTGCTTGAGTTTCAACTTGAACAGTTACATATGCTACCGTTAGGAAGTGAATTGAAAGAGCGGGAAGTCGAGGCGCTCATTGAGGTGAACGTCGGCGACCGCTGGGAAGAGGTGACGAAAACGCGCGCCATTATCGTTGAAGACGGCGTCGTGAAAGAGATTCGCTAAGGAGGGAGCAAAGAATGGAACGATGGTTTAACGTCGGCAAAATCGTCAATACGCACGGCATTCGCGGCGAAGTGCGCGTCATTTCCCGCACCGATTTTCCGGAAGAGCGATACAAAAAAGGAAACAAGCTGTACATTTTCCGCGAACGCGACAGCGAGCCGATCGAAGTGACGGTGAAAAGCCATCGCGTCCATAAATCGTTCGACTTGCTGTCGTTTGAAGGCTATGACAGCATCAACGATGTCGAACCGTTTAAAGGAGCGATGCTGAAAGTGCCGGAAAGCCAGCTCGGTGAACTCGCGGAAGGCGAGTATTATTTCCATGAAATCATCGGCTGTACCGTCGTAACGGAAGAAGGAGAAACGATCGGCACGGTCAGGGAAATTTTAACGCCGGGGGCGAACGACGTCTGGGTCGTCCGGCGCGGCGACGGCACCGATGCGCTCATTCCGTACATCGACGAAGTCGTTCTTCGCGTCGATCCGGCGCAAAAAACGATCATCATCCGACCGATGGAAGGGCTGCTTGAATGATGCGGATCGATATTTTGACGCTGTTTCCCGACATGTTTTCCGGCGTATTGAATGAGTCGATTTTAAAGAAGGCGCAAGAAAAAGGGGCGGTGGACATCCGGCTTGTTGACTTCCGCGAATTTGCCGACAACAAGCATAAGACGGTTGATGATTACCCGTACGGTGGCGGCGCCGGCATGGTGCTGAAGCCGCAGCCGATCTTCGACGCGGTGGAACATGTGACAGCCGGCTCGCCTGGCGCGCGCATTATTTTGCTTTGCCCGCAAGGCGAGCGCTACACGCAAAAAAAGGCAGAAGAGCTCGCCCAAGAAGAGCATTTGGTGCTTATTTGCGGCCATTACGAAGGATATGATGAGCGCATCCGCCAATATTTGGCGACCGATGAAATTTCGATCGGCGATTACATTTTAACAGGCGGGGAGCTCGGCGCCATGGTCATCGTCGACAGCGTCGTCCGCCTGCTGCCCGGCGTGCTCGGCAACGAAGCGTCGCCGGTTGACGACTCGTTCAGTTCCGGCCTGCTGGAGTATCCGCAATACACAAGGCCAGCCGACTTTCGCGGCATGAAAGTGCCGGACATTTTGCTTTCCGGGAACCACCAGCTCATTGCTGAATGGCGCGAGAAGGAGTCGCTCCGGCGCACGTTTTTGCGCCGCCCGGATTTGCTCGCCGGCTATCCGCTCACCGAGAAACAAAAGCAATGGCTGAAAGAGTGGGAACATGAACGCGAAACGGAAAACAGCGGCTCTCAATGCGAATAACTATTGCTTGCGCCCGGCGTTTATGCTATCATATCTTTTGTGTGACTGAAGCAGTCCGCTTAAGGACGGAAAACGATGTTCCGCTGCAATGATCAAACGCATTGGCATGAACATCTGTGGAAGGAGTGGAAAATGATGCATCATTTAATCCAAGAGATCACGAAAGAACAATTGCGGACCGACTTGCCGGATTTCCGCCCGGGCGACACGGTGCGCGTCCACGTGAAAGTTGTGGAAGGCAACCGCGAACGCATCCAAGTGTTTGAAGGTGTCGTCATCAAACGGCGCGGAGCGGGCATCAGCGAAACGTTCACCGTCCGCAAAGTGTCCTATGGCGTCGGCGTTGAGCGCACATTCCCGGTGCATACGCCGAAAATCGCAAAATTGGAAGTCATCCGCCGCGGGAAAGTTCGCCGTGCGAAATTGTACTACTTGCGTGAACTTCGCGGCAAAGCGGCGCGCATTAAAGAAAAAACGGCCCAATAACGGGCAACGGTGGATCACAGCGGAAAAGGAGCTTGCTTTCAAGCTCCTTTTTTCACTACCGCCAATGATGATTACGGTAGTGATCCACGACTGCAAACTTTGATTTAGGTGGGTGGACAATGGAACAGAAAAAAAGCGAATGGCGCGAATGGCTGAAAGCCATTGTTGTTGCGGTGCTGTTGGCCGGGGGCATCCGCTACTTTATTTTTGCCCCGATTATCGTCGACGGCATTTCGATGATGCCGACGTTACATAATCACGAGCGGATGATTGTCAATAAGTTGGCCTACAAAATCGGCATGCCGCATCGTTTCGATATTATTGTGTTTCATGCCGAGGAAGGGAGAGACTATATTAAACGGGTGATCGGCTTGCCGGGCGACCGGATCGAGTACAAAAATGATACCTTGTACGTAAACGGCAAACCGTATAAAGAGCCGTATTTGGACGAACGTAAAAAGCAGGTTGCCGACGGGCCGCTGACCGAGCCGTTTACACTTGAGGAATTGACCGGGCGGAGCACGGTGCCGGAAGGGCATTTGTTCGTCATGGGCGACAATCGCCGATTCAGCAAAGACAGCCGCCATATCGGCTTCATTCCGATGTCAAAAGTCGTTGGCAAGGCGAATCTTGTGTATTGGCCGCTTTCTGACGCCCGGATTGTGAAATAAACGAGGCAGGTGATGCCAATGACAGTGATTCAATGGTTTCCCGGCCATATGGCAAAAGCGAAGAGGGAAGTGCAAGAAAAATTAAAGTTGATCGACGTAGCGTTTGAGCTGCTTGACGCCCGTTTGCCGATGTCATCGCGCAACCCGATGATCGATGACATTCTCGGACAAAAGCCGCGCCTCATTTTGCTCAATAAGGCGGATATGGCCGATGAGGCCGTGACTGAGCAATGGATCCGCTATTTCCGCGGCCAAGGCCGAACAGCCATCGCCATCGATGCGCAAAGCGGGACGGGGGTCAGGCAAATCGCTTTCATTGCCAAAGAAATGGTAAAAGAGAAATTTGAGAAAATGCGGGCGAAGGGCATTAAAAATCCACGCCCCGTGCGGGCGCTCATTGTCGGCATCCCGAATGTCGGCAAATCGACGCTCATCAACCGGCTCGCCGGCCGCCATATCGCCAAAACCGGCGATAAGCCGGGGGTGACGAAAGCGCAGCAATGGATCAAAGTCGGCAAAGAAATGGAGCTGCTTGATACGCCAGGGATTTTATGGCCAAAGTTCGAGGATGAAGACGTCGGCTTCAAGCTCGCGGTCACCGGAGCGATCAAAGATGAAATTTTGAACTTGCAAGACGTCGCTGCCTATGCGCTCCGCTTTTTGTCAGTCCATTATCCGGAACGGCTGTCGGAGCGCTACCGCCTTGACAGCATCCCCGATGACATCGTCGCCTTATTTGACGCCATCGGCCGGCGGCGCGGCTGCCTGACAGCGGGCGGCGGCATTGACTATGACAAGGTCGCTGACATTGTCTTATACGACATTCGCACCGAAAAATTAGGACGGTTGAGTTTTGAAACGCCCGCTTCCTGGACGTAATGGCGTCCGGCGGGCGTTTTTTGCTTCGCAGCCGGCTGAACATGGCCGATAGTATAAGTAGAAAAGGGAGAGAAACATGAAGGAGTACACGGTAAAAGAAATCGAAGCGCTGCTTCCGGAGCTTGGCGGCGAGGATGACCCGCGCTGGGAGATGCTGCGGCGCGATGAACGGAAAAGCGTGCAGGCGCTGCTTGCCCGTTTTGTGAAACAAAAAGAGCGGGAAAAAGTGATGCGGCGGCGTTGGGAGGAGTTGATGCGCTATGAGCGTGAACTGTACGCCGCCGGCATCGAACGAATCGCCGGCATTGACGAGGCCGGGCGCGGGCCGCTTGCTGGCCCGGTCGTCGCGGCGGCGGTCATTTTGCCGCCTGACGCCTACTTGCCAGGGCTTGACGATTCGAAACGGCTGACAGCAGCCAAGCGCGAGGCGTTGTTTGCGCAAATCGAGGCGTGTGCGGTTGCGGTCGGCATCGGCATTGTCAGTGCGGCGGAAATTGATGAGCGGAATATTTACGAGGCGACGAAACAGGCGATGGCAAAGGCGGTCAGCGCGCTGTCGCCGCCGCCTGACTACTTGCTCGTTGATGCGATGGCGGTGCCGTGCGCGCTGCCGCAGCGGCGTCTGATGAAAGGCGATGCCAACAGCGCTTCGATCGCCGCGGCTTCCATTATGGCCAAAGTGACGCGCGACCGGCTGATGAAAGAGCTCGACCGCCGCTATCCGCAGTACGGGTTTGCCCGCCATATGGGTTACGGGACGCCGGAGCATCTCGAGGCGATCCGCCGTTACGGCATAACGCCGGAGCACCGCCGCTCGTTCGCGCCGGTAAAGGAAGCGGCGGGCGTTGAAAATTAGCCGGCCCCACGGCTGGGATGCGGGCCGGGACGAAAGGGGGAAAGCAAAATGGTGGAGCGGATGGAACGAACCGTTCCTGTAGCCGCCGTCCGTGATGCGGCGTCAAGCGGACAGTTTCGGCCGGGGCAGGCGGTTGTCGGCCGAATCGAGCGGGTGGAAGAGGCGGAGACGGGGGAGCGGACAGCGCTTGTCCGCACCGGCGGCCGCCTCGTGCGCGCCCGCCTCGAGGCGCCGCTTGCCGCCGGGCGCACGTACTTGTTTGAAATCAAGGAAAGCGGCAGCAACGTTTACTGGAAAGCGGTCGCGCTTTCCGAACCGGAGCAGGCGGTTCCCCGTGAAGATGTCGTCCACCGATGGCAGCAGGCGTGGAAGCTGCCCGAGGCCGCGCTCCCGGTGCTTCGCCAAGCGCTGAAGGCAGGCGCGGCCGTAACGAAAGAAGACGCGGCGGAACTGGCTGCAGCGGTGCGAAAAACCGGCCGGCCGGCCGACGCGGAGGAGGTGCTTGCTTATTTGTTCCATCGCCGCCTCCCGCCGTCTCCCGCCGTATTTCGCGCACTGTGGGCGGCGCGGACCGGAGAGCCGCTCGCAGTGCAGCTTGAAAGGCTAAAAGCGGTGTTCACTGAACGTTCTTCAGGCCCGATGGCGCCGGTGTTCAAGCAGGCGGCTGACCGTCTTCTTTCGCCGCCGCTGTTCGCCTATGAGGCAGCGGTGCGCCTGTTGTTGACAGCGGAAGAAGGAGCGGAGGGGCCGGCTCATGCGCTTCTTTTCCGCCTCGGGCTTGTTCCGCTTCCGGCAGGACGGATGGCCGCCATTCAGAACGCCATGCAGCAGCGGCAGTTTGCTGAAGTCGGGAAGCTGCTCGGCCTGACGGACGAGGAAGCGTTTTTCGCGCGCTTTGCCGCTGTCGATGCCGCCTGCAAAAGCGGTGCGCTGTCAGAGGCGGAAGCGAAGCTGTGGACGTCTGTCCTCACGGCCGGCGACCCGGCGCTGTCGCTGTTTCATTGGTTGAGGCGGATCGCTGGCCGCCTCGGGCTTGAGGATGAGGCGATGCTCGCCGAAGCGTTGAAAACAAGAGGCGCGCCGCCGATGGCTCCTTCGTTGAGACGGCTGCTTCTTCATCTGCTCGGCGGAGCGGGAAGCAAAGAGGCAGAAGCCGCGGCGGAAGCGTTTCTTGACCGCCTTGACGGAATGGCCGTCATCGCCGGAAGCGATGGGCCTGTCGGGCACATTTGGATTTCTTTTCCTTTGCCGCTGGGCGGGCGCAACCACGATTTTTCGGTTTATTGGCAAGGGCGGCGGAAGGATGGAGGGGCGCTTGATCCCGATTATAGCCGCATCGTTTGCAGCGTCACGCTCGAACAACTGGGCGGGATTTTGATCGATATGCGTGTGCAGCGGCGGATCGTCCACATTTCCCTTTTTCACGATGATCCGAGGCTGCCGGAGCTCGTTCATCGCTTTGCCCCGCTGGTGAAAGAGCGTCTTCAGGCGCACGGTTATCTGCTGTCGGGCATTGATGTGAAAGCGGCCGAAGCTAGTCCCCCGGCCCCTTCCGTGCTGCCGTTTGCCGGCAGCAGCAGCGAGGTGGATTGGCGCGTATGAGCGAGGAGCGGAAAAAAGCGGTCGCCCTGTCCTATGACGCGGCGGTTCACGAAGCGCCTGTCGTGAAAGCGAAGGGAGCGGGAACGGCGGCGGAAGCGATCATCGCTGCCGCCCAACAGCATGGCGTGCCGATTCGAAAGGATCCGTCGCTCGTTGAACTTCTCAGCAAAGTGGAAATCGATAACACGATTCCGGAAGTGCTGTATGCGGTTGTGGCGGAGTTGTTTGCGTTCCTTTATCAGCTGGATCAGGCGGCGAAACAGGAAACGGAGGGAGAAAAGGGATGATTTTTCAACCTCCTAATTTCTCAATTTTGCGACGAAACGGTGGACAAGCGGGAAATGTTAGGTATAAAATGAAAGCGCTAAGACTTTTTCAGTTTCATACATAGGAGGTTGGCGCATGAACATTCATGAATACCAAGCAAAAGAAATTTTGCGAAGCTATGGCGTAAGCGTGCCGAACGGCCGCGTCGCGTTCACGGTTGATGAAGCAGTGGAAGCCGCCAAAGCGCTCGGCACGCCGGTATGCGTTGTCAAGGCGCAAATTCATGCCGGCGGGCGCGGCAAAGCGGGCGGGGTGAAAGTGGCGAAAAGCTTAGAGGAAGTCCGTACATACGCCAGCGAACTGCTCGGCAAAGTGCTCGTCACCCACCAAACCGGCCCGGAAGGAAAAGAAGTGAAACGGCTGTTGATTGAAGAAGGGTGCGACATCCAAAAAGAATACTATATCGGCCTTGTCGTCGACCGCGCCACCTCGCGCGTCGTGTTGATGGGCTCGGAAGAAGGCGGCACGGAAATCGAAGAAGTCGCGGCGAAAACGCCGGAGAAAATTTTCAAAGAGTACATTGACCCGGCCGTCGGGCTGCAGGCGTTCCAAGCGCGCCGCTTGGCGTTCAACATCAACATTCCGAAGCATCTCGTCAACCAAGCGGTCAAATTTATGATGGGCTTGTACCAAGTGTTTGTCGACAAAGACTGCTCGATCGCCGAAATCAACCCGCTTGTCGTCACCGGCGACGGCAAGGTGATGGCGCTTGACGCGAAGCTGAACTTTGATTCGAACGCGTTGTACCGCCACCCGGACGTGCTCGAATACCGAGATTTGGACGAAGAAGATCCGAAAGAGGTTGAAGCATCGAAATACGACTTGAACTACATCGCCCTTGACGGCAACATCGGCTGCATGGTCAACGGCGCCGGCTTGGCGATGGCGACGATGGACATCATCAAATATTACGGCGGCGAGCCGGCCAACTTCCTCGATGTCGGCGGCGGCGCCAGCGAGGAAAAAGTGACGGAAGCGTTCAAAATCATTTTGTCGGACCCAAACGTGAAAGGCATTTTCGTCAACATTTTCGGCGGCATTATGAAATGCGACGTCATCGCGAGCGGCATCGTCGCAGCGACGAAGCAAGTCGGCCTCACGCTTCCGCTTGTCGTCCGTCTTGAGGGTACGAACGTCGAGCTCGGGAAAAAGATTTTAGAAGAATCGGGCTTGAACATTACGGCGGCGGAATCGATGGCGGACGGCGCGCAAAAAATCGTCGAGCTAGTACGTTAAGAAAGCGAGGGAGACACGTGAGTGTTTTTGTCAATAAAGATACGAAAGTGATCGTACAAGGGATTACCGGTTCGCAAGGGCTGTTTCATACAAAACAGATGATTGAATACGGCACGAACATTGTCGGTGGCGTTACGCCGGGCAAAGGCGGCACGGAAGTCGAAGGCGTGCCGGTGTTTGACACCGTTTCCGAAGCGGTCGAAAAAACAGGCGCGAACGCCTCGGTCATTTACGTTCCGCCGGCGTTTGCTGCAGACGCTATTATGGAAGCAGTCGACGCCGGGCTTGATCTTGTCGTCTGCATCACCGAAGGCATTCCGGTGCTCGATATGGTGAAAGTGAAGCGGTACATGGAAGGGAAAAAGACTCGCCTCATCGGCCCGAACTGCCCGGGCGTCATTACGCCGGAAGAGTGCAAAATCGGCATTATGCCGGGCTACATCCATAAAAAAGGGCACGTCGGCATCGTCTCGCGCTCCGGCACGCTGACGTATGAAGCGGTTCACCAATTGACGCAAGCCGGCATCGGCCAATCGACGGCGGTCGGCATTGGCGGCGACCCGGTCAACGGCACGAATTTCATCGATGTGCTGAAGGCGTTTAACGAAGACGAGGAGACGTACGCGGTCATTATGATCGGCGAAATCGGCGGCACGGCGGAAGAAGAAGCGGCCGAATGGGTGAAAGCGAACATGACGAAGCCGGTCGTCGGCTTTATCGGCGGGCAAACGGCGCCTCCGGGCAAACGGATGGGCCATGCCGGCGCTATCATTTCCGGCGGCAAAGGCACGGCGGCGGAAAAAATCAAGAAAATGACCGAATGCGGCATCAAAGTAGCGGAAACGCCGGCCGTCATCGGCGAAACGCTCATTTCGGTCTTGAAAGAGCGCGGTTTATACGAAAAATGCAAAACGCATTAACATGGGGCTCCGCACGTTGCCGTGCGGGGCGCTGTTTGCCATTGACGCAGAAAGGAGAATGGTATGTACGATACAGTTCGCGACCGGCTCATTCATCTTCACCATTGCCGCGGAGCCGGCTGGAAGACGATCCGCTCTCTGCTTGACGCGGACCCGACGCTTGCCGCTCCATTTTTCATGTCCCCTCAATCCCTTCGCCCGCTCGTTCCGCTTACTTCTCAACAATTCGCTGCTTTTTTCCGCGACCTGCATTCCATTGATCTTCACCGGCTCATCAAAACGTATCAAGCTCGCCGCATTCACGTCATAACCGTGTTCGATGATCACTATCCGCCGCTGTTAAAGCATATTTACGCGCCGCCATGGGTGCTGTATGCAAAAGGGAACGCCGGCTTGCTTCAACAAACAAAGTTGATCAGCATCGTCGGCACGCGGCGCCCGACCAAATACGGGCTCGAAGCGCTTGACAAGCTTGTTCCGCCCCTTTCGGCCGCCGGATGGACGATCGTCAGCGGGCTGGCTGCCGGCATCGACATTCATGCCCATCGGCTTGCTGTCAAGTACGGCGGAACGACGATCGCCGTCATCGCCGGCGGGCTGGATCATGTTTACCCGAAAGCGCACTGGCCCTTCGCCCGCTATTTGATGAATGAACAGCTTGTCATCGCCGAACATCCGCCGGCAACGAAGCCGCAGGCATGGCACTTTCCGGCGCGCAACCGCATCATCAGCGGACTGTCGCTCGGCACGCTCGTCGTGCAAGCGAAACGGAAAAGCGGTTCGCTCATCACCGCCGCGTATGCGCTCGAGCAAGGGCGGGAAGTGTTTGCCGTCCCCGGTCCGATCGGGGCGGCCGAGGCAGCCGGGCCGAATACGCTTATTCAGCACGGGGCAAAACTAGTGCAGGAAGCGGAAGACATCATCGTCGAATTCCCGTACGTATAATGATCATGTTTGACAAATGCGGCAATAATCATTAATAATAATGAAGATTTCAATTTACTTCCTAGGGGTGGAAGATGGATGTCAGACTACTTGGTTATCGTCGAATCGCCAACGAAAGCGAAGACGATCGAGCGGTACTTAGGAAAAAAATATACGGTCAAAGCTTCGATGGGACACGTTCGCGATTTGCCAAAAAGCCAGATGGGCGTTGATATAGACCGCGGCTACGCATTGAAATATATTACGATTCGCGGCAAAGGCCAGGTGATTAAGGAGCTGAAAATGGCGGCCAAAAAGGCGAAAAAAGTGTTTCTTGCCGCCGACCCGGATCGGGAAGGGGAAGCGATCGCCTGGCATTTGGCCCACATGCTCGATTTAGACATTCACTCAGACTGCCGCGTCGTTTTTCATGAAATTACAAAGGATGCCATTCAACAGTCGTTCCAGCAGCCGCGCTCCATCAACATGAATCTTGTCGACGCCCAACAGGCGCGGCGCGTGCTCGACCGCCTCGTCGGCTACAACATCAGCCCGCTCTTATGGAAAAAAGTCAAAAAAGGGTTGAGCGCCGGCCGCGTCCAATCGGTTGCGCTCCGTCTGATCATCGACCGGGAAAAAGAAATCCGCCAGTTTCAGCCGGAAGAATATTGGACGATTCAAGCGACGTTTCAAAAAGGGGATGAGGCGTTTGCGGCTTCGTTTTACGGGATGGACGGCGAAAAGCGGGAATTAAAAACGGAAGCGGACGTCAAAGCGGTGCTCGCCCGCTTGAGCGGGCCCGCGTTTACGGTGAAAACGGTGACAAAGCGGGAGCGAAAACGCAGCCCGGTGCCCCCATTTACCACATCGTCACTGCAGCAGGAGGCGGCGCGTAAGCTGAATTTCCGCACGAAAAAGACGATGATGATCGCCCAGCAGCTGTACGAAGGGATCGACCTCGGCAGCGAAGGAACGGTCGGGCTCATTACGTACATGCGCACCGATTCGACACGCATCGCCGAAACGGCGCAGCAAGAGGCGGCAGCGTACATTGAGGCCAAATTCGGCGCGGCGTACGTCAGTCAGGAGAAGCGGAAAGAAAAGAACAGCGCGAACGCCCAAGACGCCCACGAGGCGATTCGCCCGACCTCGGCGTTTCGCGATCCGGAGAACGTGAAGCCATATTTGACGCGCGACCAGTTTCGGTTGTATAAACTCATTTGGGAACGGTTTATCGCCAGCCAGATGGCGGCGGCGGTGCTCGACACAATGAGCGTCGAGCTGGAAAACAACGGCGTCGTGTTCCGCGCGAGCGGCTCGACGGTGAAGTTTCCGGGGTTTATGAAAGTGTATATTGAAGGGACGGACGATCAAGCGGAAGAGCAAGACCGGCTTCTTCCGGACTTGACGGAAGGGGAGACGGTCAAGAGCGAGGCGGTCGACCCGAAGCAGCACTTTACCCAGCCGCCGCCGCGCTATACGGAAGCGCGCCTTGTCAAAACGTTGGAGGAGCTCGGCATCGGCCGCCCATCGACCTACGCCCCGACGCTCGATACGATCCAAAAACGCAACTACGTCGTGTTGGAAAACAAACGGTTCGTCCCGACGGAGCTCGGGGAAATCGTTGTCGAGCTGATGCTAGAGTTTTTCCCGGAAATCATCGATGTCGAGTTTACGGCGAAAATGGAAAAAGAGCTGGATGGAATTGAAGAGGGAAAAGTGGAATGGATCAAAGTCGTCGATGAGTTTTACCGCGAGTTCGAGAAAAGGTTGAAAGTGGCGGAAAAAGAAATGCGCGAAGTGGAGATTAAAGACGAGCCGGCCGGGATCGACTGCGACATATGCGGCAGCCCGATGGTGTACAAAATGGGCCGCTTCGGCAAGTTTATCGCCTGCTCCAATTTTCCCGAATGCCGCCATACGAAGCCGATCGTCAAACAAATCGGCGTCAAATGCCCGAAGTGCCATGAAGGAGAGATTGTCGAGCGCAACACGAAGAAAAAGCGGATCTTTTACGGTTGCAGCCGCTTTCCGGAGTGCGATTTTGTCTCCTGGGATAAACCGCTTGCCCGCCCATGCCCGAAATGCGGCGGCCTGCTTGTCGAGAAAAAGTTAAAAAAAGGCGTGCAAGTGCAGTGCACGGCCTGCGATTATGAAGAACAGCCGGAAACATAACGGAGTGTTGAACACAATTCAGAATTTTAGAAGAAATAGTTGCGCTGCAACCAATCATATGGTACGATGTAGAGGCATTGCGGGGTGAGGCGATGAAAAATGCGACATTTGCGTTACAATTGTTCATGGAATATTTACAAATCGAGAAAAATTATTCACAATATACTATTGCGTGCTACCGGCGCGATATTGAGCAGTTTTTCCAGTTCATGAACGAAGAAGGGATCAATGAGCTTGACCAAGTCGCCTACAGCGACGTCCGCTTATATTTGACGAAACTGTATGGCCAGCATTTGGCCAGCCGTTCGGTCGCCCGTAAAATTTCCAGTTTGCGCAGCTTTTACAAATTTTTGATGCGCGAAGGGCGGGCGGCCGAAAATCCGTTTGCGCTTGCGACACTGCCGAAGAAAGAGCAAAAAATTCCTAATTTTTTATACCCGAAAGAATTAGAAGCGTTGTTTCTTGTCAATGATGAAAATACGGCCCTCGGCCAGCGCAATACGGCGCTGCTTGAGTTGTTGTACGCGACTGGTGCTCGGGTTAGTGAATGTTGTCACATACAGCTGTCTGATGTCGATTTTGTGGCGGAAACTGTGCTCATTCACGGCAAAGGAAACAAGCAGCGCTACGTTCCGTTTGGCCGTCCGGCCCGCGAAGCGCTTGAACGGTATATTCATGGGGGCCGACGCGAGCTGACCAGAAAGCTGCGGGCGGACCACCGCTATTTATTTGTCAACGCCCGAGGCAATCCGCTCACGCCTCGGGGAGTGCGCCATATTTTGGATCGGATTGTCGAAGCTGCTGCGCTGACGCAAAACATCAGCCCGCATGTGCTTCGGCATACGTTTGCGACTCATTTGCTCAACGAAGGGGCCGATCTCCGTTCGGTGCAGGAACTGCTCGGCCATGCGCATTTGTCATCGACGCAAGTGTATACACATGTAACGAAAGACCGGTTGCGACATATTTATTTGCAGGCGCATCCGCGGGCATAGCCCGCATGTAAGGAGGGGAAAGCGATGGAACGCTTTCATGCAACGACGATTTTTGCCATCCGCCATAACAGCGCAGCGGCGATGGCTGGCGACGGCCAAGTGACGTTCGGCAACGCCGTCGTGATGAAGCATACAGCGAAAAAAGTGCGGCGCCTGTTTCAAGGCAAAGTGCTAGCCGGCTTTGCCGGCTCAGTGGCGGACGCGTTTACGCTGTTTGAAATGTTTGAAGGCAAGCTGGAACAGGTCAACGGCAACTTGCCGCGTGCGGCCGTCGAGCTGGCGAAAGAGTGGCGGAGCGATAAAGTGTTGCGCCGCCTTGAGGCGATGTTGATTGTCATGGATAAGGAACATTTGCTGCTGATTTCCGGCACAGGGGAAGTGATTGAACCGGATGACGGCATGCTCGCCATCGGCTCGGGCGGTCAGTATGCGTTGGCTGCTGGGCGTGCGTTGAAGAAGTACGCCGGCGGCTCGATGACCGCCAAGGAGATTGCGAAGGCGGCGCTGGAGATCGCCGCTGACATTTGCGTTTATACGAACAGCCATATTATTGTCGAAGAGCTGTAAAAAGGAGGAGGCCGATGATGGCGGAATCGTTGACTCCACGGCAAATTGTTGAGAAGCTCGACCAGTTTATCGTCGGACAAAAAGAGGCGAAAAAGGCGGTGGCGATCGCGCTTCGCAACCGGTACCGCCGCAGTTTGCTCGATGAAAAACTGCGCGATGAAGTAATGCCGAAAAACATTTTAATGATCGGCCCGACCGGGGTCGGGAAGACGGAGATCGCCCGCCGTCTCGCGAAGCTCGTCGGCGCGCCGTTTATCAAGGTTGAGGCGACGAAATTTACGGAAGTCGGTTATGTCGGGCGCGACGTCGAATCGATGGTGCGCGATTTGGTGGAAACGTCAGTTCGGATCGTGAAAGAACGAAAAATGAATGAGGTGAAAGACCGAGCTGAACAACAGGCGAACAAGCGGCTCGTTGAACTGCTCGTTCCGGGCAAACAAAAGCAAACGATCAAAAATCCGCTCGAGCTGTTGTTTGGCGGCCAAGGGAATCCGTCGGACAACAGCTACGGCCATGAGGATGAACAAATCGAGCAAAAACGGCGTCAAGTGGCCTGGCAGCTGGCAAACGGCCAGCTCGAAAACGAGATGGTCACGATTGAAATTGAGGAGCAGACGCCAATGCTCTTTGACTTTTTGCAAGGGACGGGCATTGAGCAGATGGGCGTGAATATGCAAGACGCGCTCAGCAGCCTGATGCCGCGGCGACGCAAAAAGCGGCGCCTGAAAGTGAGTGAAGCGCGCAAGGTGCTCATCAATGAAGAAGCGCAAAAACTGATCGACATGGATGAAGTGACGCAAGAGGCGGTCCGCCTCGCCGAACAGTCGGGCATCATCTTTATCGATGAAATTGATAAAATTGCCCGCAGCGGGGCGGTGTCCGGATCGGCCGACGTCTCGCGCGAAGGGGTGCAGCGCGACATCTTGCCGATCGTCGAAGGATCGACGGTCATGACGAAATACGGACCGGTCAAAACGGACCATATTTTGTTCATCGCCGCCGGCGCGTTTCATATGGCGAAGCCGTCCGACTTGATCCCTGAGCTGCAAGGTCGGTTTCCGATCCGCGTCGAGTTGGCGAAACTTTCGGTTGACGATTTCGTAAGTATATTGGTCGAGCCGAATAATGCGCTCATTAAACAATATCAGGCACTTTTGGCAACAGAAGGTATAAGTCTTGAATTTTCTGACGATGCTATTCGTAAGATTGCCGAAGTGGCCTTCGAAGTCAACCAGACGACTGACAACATCGGCGCGCGCCGGCTACATACGATTTTGGAAAAACTGCTTGAGGATTTGCTGTTTGAAGCGCCCGATATCGGGCTCGACAAAGTCGTCATCACGCCGCAATACGTTGAGCAAAAACTCGGCAGCATCGTCAAAAACAAAGATTTGAGCGAATTTATTTTATGAGGAGGAGATGGACTCGATGAACTTGCTAGAGAAAACACGAAAAATCAACGCCATGCTGCAGAAGGCAGCTGGGCGGCCGGTCAATTTCAAAGAGATGGCGGAAACGCTTTGCGATGTCATTGAAGCGAACGTGTTCGTCGTCAGCCGCCGCGGCAAACTGCTTGGCTTCGCCATTAAACAGTCGATTGAAAACGAACGGATGAAACGGATGCTTGAGGAGCGCCAGTTTCCGGAAGAATACACGAAAAAATTGTTCAACATTACGGAAACGTCCCCTAATATCGATATTAATAGCGAATATACGGCGTTTCCAGTGGAAAATCGTGACTTGTTCAAAACCGGTTTGACGACGATCGTTCCGATCAACGGCGGAGGCGAACGGCTCGGCACGCTTATTTTGTCGCGCCTTGATCGTGAGTTTGATAACGATGACCTGATTTTGGCCGAGTATGGCGCAACGGTCGTCGGCATGGAAATTTTGCGTGAAAAAGCGGAAGAAATCGAAGAGGAAGCGCGCAGCAAGGCGGTCGTGCAAATGGCGATCAGCTCGCTTTCTTACAGCGAACTTGAGGCGATTGAACATATTTTTGAAGAGCTTGACGGAACGGAAGGGCTGCTTGTCGCCAGCAAAATCGCCGACCGCGTCGGCATCACCCGTTCGGTGATCGTCAACGCCCTGCGCAAGCTTGAAAGCGCCGGCGTCATCGAATCGCGCTCGCTCGGCATGAAAGGAACGTACATTAAAGTATTGAATGACAAGTTTTTAAGCGAACTGGAAAAATTGAAATCAAGCTGAACGGCATAGCTGCCTAAGCCCGCTGGGTATTTTGGCCCGGCGGGTTTTTTGTTGTTGACAAACATCTTTGGCATCGTTTTTCTGTCATGGCATCTTCGAAAAATAGTACCAAGTTCCGTCTATACATTAGGTTTTCTTTCCCGTAAAATGAAAATTAGCAGAAACTGTCGAAAAATAGGAGAAAAGAGGGGATTCCATTGGCGCTCTTTTCAGCGACGATCGGTTGGCTTGAACAAGGGCTTCGCTACGCTGCGCTTCGCCAACAGGCGATCGCCGACAATATCGCCAACGCCGATACGCCGGGCTATAAGGCGAAAGATGTGCGCTTTCAGGCGGAGCTTGACCGGGCGCTTGCCCTTGAGGCCAAACGGACGGATCCGCGCCATTTTCCGTTTCGAAACGAACAGAATGGAAAAATTGTCGTGACGACCAATGCCAGCATCAGTTACAATCATAATGGAAACAGTGTCGATATCGACCAAGAAATGTCGAAATTGGCAGGAAACCAAATTTATTATAACGCTCTGATTGAGCGGTTAAACGGCAAATTCAATACGCTAAAGACGGTGATCAAAGGAGGAAAATAGGCTGTGTCCGTGTTTCAAAGCTTAAACATTTCGGCGTCGGCGCTCACCGCTCAGCGGCTGCGCATGGACGTGATTTCTTCCAACATCGCCAACGCTGATACGACGCGGGCCCGCTTCGTCAATGGCGAATGGGAGCCGTACCGACGCAAAATGGTCATCATCGAACCGCAGAGCGGGGCGTTTTCGGGCTATTTGCAGGCCGCCCTCGGACGTGCTGAAGCTGTCGGCAACGGCGTTCGGGTGCACGAAATTGCTGACGATCCGGCTCCGTTTAAACTCGTCTACGACCCGGACCATCCGGATGCGGGCGCAGATGGCTACGTTCGCCTGCCAAACGTCGAACCGCTCAAAGAAATGGTCGATTTGATCGGTGCGACGCGCTCGTATGAGGCGAATGTCACCGCGCTGAACGCTTCAAAAGGGATGCTCATGAAGGCGCTTGAAATCGGGAAATAAGCCGAAGAGGAGGAATGACAAATGGTTGATGGAGTGAGCCGCATCGGGCTGGCGCCGGCGACCGCCGCTTCAAGCCCGGTGAAGCCGGCAGCGGTGCAAAAGCAGTTCGCCTCCTTTTTCAAAGAAGCGCTCAACAATGTCAATAACGCACAAATCGAGGCAGATGCGCTGACAGAAAAGCTTGTCCGTGGGGAAAACGTCCAATTGCATGATGTGATGATCGCGTCGCAAAAGGCAAGCATCGCGCTGCAACTGACGATCGAAATCCGTAACAAAGCGGTTGAGGCGTACCAGGAAATGATGCGCATGCCGTTGTAGACAGCAAGGGACGATACATACAGAGCCCGCCATGGCCGAACGGTGGCCGCGGCGGCTGTATGGCTGGATGATCGGGGGAATCGTATGAGCAACAAGTGGAAAGAGTGGTGGGGCCGGGCCCGTTTGTTTTGGCAAGAGCGGACGAAAAAACAGAAATGGCTTGCCGCCGGAGGCGCGGCTACGGTCCTTTTGATCCTTGGCCTCGGTATTTTTTTCGCCTTCAGGACGGAAATGGTGCCTCTATACAGCGATTTGACGCCGCAAGAAGCCGGACAAATCAAGGCGACGCTGGATCAGCGCGGTGTTCCCGCCGAAGTGACGGATGGCGGCACGACAATTAAAGTGCCGAAAGAGCAAGTGGATGCGCTGAAAGTCGAGCTGGCCGCCGAGGGCATTCCGAACAGCGGGGTTATTGATTATTCGTTTTTCGGCCAAAACGCGAGCTTCGGCATGACCGACAACGAGTTTAATATGGTGAAACTGAAGGCGATGCAAACGGAGCTCGCCAACTTAATCAAAACGATCGACGGCGTCGAGGACGCGAAAGTGATGATTAATCTTCCGCAGCCGAGCGTATTCGTTTCCGATGAAAAGGGGGAAGCCTCGGCTTCGATCGTGCTGAAGACGAAGCCGGGCTATGAATTCAGCGACGAGCAAATTCGGGCTTTGTATCATCTCGTCGCCAAAAGTGTTCCCCACCTCTCTACAGATAATATCGTCATTATGAACCAGTTTTTTGAGTATTTCGATTTGAAAAATGAAAACAAAAATTCGACAGCGGCGGCATTCACTGAGCAGCAACAGATCAAACGACAAATCGAACGCGACATTCAACGGCAAGTCCAGCGAATGCTCGGCACGATGATGGGGCAGGACAAAGTCGTTGTCTCGGTGACGGCCGACATCGACTTTACACAGGAAAAGCGAGAGGAGCAGTTGGTCGCTCCGGTGGACGAAAAGAACAATGAAGGCATTGCCGTCAGCGTCCAGCGCATTAAAGAGACGTACTCGGGAAGCGGTGCGCCGCCGGGCGGCACGGCCGGAACGGGGACGAATGAAGTGCCGGGCTACCAAGGAGCAAACGGCGGAACGAACGGAAACTATGAGCGGACCGAAGAAACGATCAACAATGAGGTCAACAAAATTAAAAAACAAATCGTAGAAAGCCCGTATAAAATTCGCGATCTAGGCATTCAAGTGATGGTCGAGCCGCCAAATCCGGATGATCCGAATTCATTGCCGCCGGAAACGGTCAATGACATTCAAAAACTATTAGGGACGATTGTCCGGACGTCGATTGACAAAGAAGAAGCGCAGGCGCTGACCGACCAGGATGTCAATAGCCGCGTCGTCGTCTCGGTGCAAAAGCTCAACGGCAAACCGGTATTCACCGAACCGGCGCCGGTTCAGCCGGCGTGGCGGTGGTACGCGGCCGGCGGAGGCGCGCTATTGCTCATTGCCCTACTGCTCTTCTTCTGGCTGCGACGCCGCCGTGAAGATGAAGAAGAAGAAGAAGAGGAGGAGCTCGCATTCGCCCCGCCGCTTCCGGTCGAGCCGGATTTGCCGGAGCCGCCGGAGACGGAGGCGGTGCTGCGCCGTCGGCAGCTGGAGCGGTTGGCGAAAGAAAAACCGGATGAGTTTGCCAAACTATTGAAAACATGGCTATCGGAAGAGTAGGAGGAGCGGCGTATGGCAAAACGCGATCGGAAAGGCGGGCTGACGGGCAGGCAAAAGGCAGCCATTTTGCTCATTTCCCTCGGCCCGGACGTATCGGCCTCCATCTATAAACATTTATCCGAAGAAGACATTGAAAAGCTGACGCTCGAAATTTCCAACGTCCGCCAAGTGGCGGCCGAGCAAAAAGAGGAAGTGCTTGAGGAATTCCGGCAGCTCGCTTTGGCGCAGGATTACATCGCCCAAGGCGGCATCGCCTACGCGAAAGAAGTGTTGGAAAAAGCGCTCGGCCCGGACAAGGCGATGAACATTATCAACCGTCTGACATCAGCGCTTATGGTGCGGCCGTTTGATTTCGCCCGCAAAGCCGACCCGATGCAGCTGTTAAACTTTATTCAGCATGAGCATCCGCAAACGATCGCTCTCATTCTTTCGTATTTAGACCCGGCGCAGGCGGGGCAGATTTTATCAGCGCTGCCGCAAGAGATGCAGGCCGATGTGGCCAGGCGCATCGCGCTTATGGACAGCACGTCGCCGGAGATCATTAGCGAAGTCGAGCAAATTTTGGAGCGGCGGCTGTCGGCGACAGTGATGCAAGATCACACGCAAACCGGCGGCATTGAGGCGGTCGTCGAAGTGCTGAACCAAGTCGACCGAAGCACGGAGCGGACGATTTTAGAGGCTTTGGAAATTCAAGACCCCGAGCTTGCGGAAGAAATTAAAAAGCGGATGTTTGTGTTTG
>NZ_JAFWFM010000061.1:0-8952 GCF_017515625.1 Geobacillus sp. | reverse complement strand
CCTGCCTTCCTTTATGACGCTGCAAAGCAAGATATTCCCATTGATGTGATCAAAAAACAGCTCCGTATCGCGTAAGGGGTACCCTGTTTGTCTCTCTAACCATGGAAATTATTGTAATGAAAAATGCTCATCTACAGTTAACTCTTCATGTTGCATGTATATAGATTATACCACAGCGATAATCTCAGGGGAACTATGACAAACGCATAAAACCATTGTCGTCGATCCCCCGGGGTTTTGGCACGATTGGAGGTCGACGACAATGTGGGGCTTGACGGCGAAGGACCATCTCACCCCTTCATCCTTTCAATCTTCTCCATCGGCAGTCCGGTCGGTTCGTGGATCGTGTCGACATCGTATCCTTTCGCCAGCATTCTCTTCACCACGTCGAGCTTCCCTTCCTCGATCCCTTCTTGGCGTCCTTGCTTCATCCCTTGCTTTAACCCCTGTTCGATTCCTTGTTGGATTCCCTTTTCCATCCCCCGCTGTTCGTATGAGACGATGAGCTCCATCACACGCTTTGCTTCCTTCGTTTCCATTTGGCTCCCCTCGTGTCGCCGTTTTGCTTCCTCCTCTTCAGATCGCCGCAAATACGTCTCGAAAAAACCGAACAACAGCCGCTGTTTCGCTTCATCCAATTCGAGACGGACGAGCATGCGCAAAAATTCCTTTTGGAGAAGGAGACCCGATCGCTCCGGGCTCCTTCTCTGGCTCGTGGATGGACTACCCGTTGATATCCTCTGTCAGCCTCCCGATAATTGCCTCTTGATACCCCGCTTTTTTCGTTTCCGCCATCTCCTCTTTCAGCGGCTGCAGCGGCGTCGACGTTACGGATGCGAGCTTGGCGAGGCGCTCGGGGGTGAGGTCGACGACAGGGTTGGCGGCCCTATAATCCTCGACGGAAAAGCGCCAAAGGGTGACGGCCTGTCCATACCGCTCCTGCAGCCGCTCTGCCATGGCCAATCCTTCTGGGTCGAAGTCGCCGGAGTAATACAGCTTGGCGCCTGAAGAGGCGAGAAGATCGAGCAGCTTCATCGTCGCCACGTTCATTTGCCCGTTCGTGCTGACAAGCGGGGCGCGGGTGTCAAGCAGCGTCGAAAAGACGCCCGCGTTTTCGACAATGTACACCGTCCCCCCATGGGCAGGGCGGGCGCGGACAAGCGACAGCACATCTCTAAGCGGCATGTTCAGCGCTGTGTTCGCCTCCCAGGCAGCGGAGAAAACAGGATGCGGTCCGTCCTTGGTTTCAGCAAGAATGTTGGCGCATGTGACAAAGTTCAGGATATCCTCACGGAGCAAGCCGACGGACTGGAGCAACTCGTTGACGCTCTCTACAGATGCCATGTCCCAATCCCCGGGCACGGTCGCTTGCAACGCCGAAAGCAACAATCTCCCCGGTAGCGTGGACAAATCGAACGCATGCGGGTCGCCCGCCACTTGCTGGGCAAAGAGCGGGAGGCGCATGTATGACGGGAGCGGGAGGCGGCCCAAAGCCGCGCTGACAAGGCGGATGGCCTCCTCCAGGCTGCGGCGGTCGGTTTCGTACGCCGTTTGGACGAAGCGCTGAGGGCGGACCGACTCAACCCAATGATGCTCCTCGGTCAGACGCGCAAAAAAACGATCCCGTTCCTCTTCCTCCGCCTGGCGCCGTTCTTTGTTTGAGACAAGCGGGGCGCCGAAGTACTGTTCAAGCAGCTCGACAAGCCCAACGCCCGCAAACCTCGTCTGTCCGAGCTGTTTTTCAAACGCGATAAGGGAGACGCGGGAGACGTCTTTGCCGAAAAAGGCGGCCACCGCCTCCCGCTCTTCATCGGTGAACACCTCTAAAGACACCGCGCCGCCGACGCGGCCGAGCGACTCGTACTTGCGTTTCATTTCGGCAAACAGCCGCTTGAAGCCCGGTTCGGATCGGAAAAAGGCAGCCGCCTCCTTGGCCGTGCTCACGTTTCGATCATCTCCCATTCTTTGTCATCGACCATGAGCTGTTTGACGCGCCCGTTCCAACGGTAATGAATGACGGTCACAAACGACGCATTGCGCGGGCGGACGAGTTCGCAAATGGACAACGCGGGCACGGTGTCGTAGTCGCCCCAAAGCGCCTGCGAGTTCATGATGTAGTTAAAGCCGAGCTGTTCGACAAGTCCGAACAGGTTGCGGATGTTGTTTTCATCGACGCCGGCGAACGCCTCGTCGAGCGAAATGATGTACGGGGCATCATCGCCCGCTTCTTGGTAGCGCGAATACGCCGCGGCGAAAAGGGGAATGTACATCGCCATCGCCTTTTCCCCACCGCTGAATTGGTAAAAGCGGTGGTTCGTCAGCTCGCGTTTCGGCTCGTTTGTTTTTTCATAGTACAAAGTGAAGGAAAACCATTTCCGATAGTCGAGCACTTCTTTAATGATTTGATGGAGCGTGCTGCCTTGGCCGCGCTCTTCAAGCAATTCGCGGGCGCGGGCGATTTTCGAGCGGAAATGGTTCGTCACTCGCTGTAAATCTTCCTCTCTAAGCAGCCGCGGATCAAGCCGCAACAGGCGCACCAATTCTTTCGTATCGAGCTCCGCTTCCGTCTCCGCCGTTTTTGGCTTCCATTGAATGGACAGCACAAGCCCTGATGATGTGTCGAGGCCGCCCATCAGCTTGTTCATCTCATTCACCCACCGTTCGGCGCGCTGGATGCGGCTGCGCAAAATGCGGCCGACTGATTTTAAGATGACGTCCTCATACAGCTCGCGGTCTTGTTCTTTCATATACTCGTGCTGCAAGACGATGTCGCGCTCCACTTCCGCCAGCACCGCAAACGGCGTGGCGCGCTCGCCTTTGTAGTCGAGGTAAATGACGTGCCGTTCTTGTTTCTCCCGCCAGTCCGCGGCTTTCATGGCCATCTCATCGTCTGGGGCAGCGGCGGTCCATTCGGGCTTCGTTTGTTCTTCCAGCGGCTCGAAGGACGCCCGGTATTCGGTCAAGTTGGACGACTCTTGGAAAAAGACGGTGTTCAGCCGCGCCAGAAGCGAGGAACGCGTCTCTTTTAACACTGCTTCGTACCGTTGTTTCGCTTCTTTCGCCTGCTCCAGGAGGGATCGGGAACGATCAAGATCCACAAGCCCAAGCGCCGCTTCACGGGCAAACGACTTTTCCCACATCGCGGCGAGCTCGCGGGCGAACGCTTCCCGCTGCGCCCCTTTTTCCCGCTCTTCGACTAAGCGCATGAGCCGCTGTTCCGTCCGCGCCCGTTCGTTGACAAGGCGCGGAATTTCTTGGCGCAAAAACGCCAATCGTTCTTGAATGCGGGCGATTTCGGCGCGAATGTCATCCGCCCCCATTTGCGCGAGCGTCCGTTCCATCTCCGCGATTCGCAAGGCGAGCCGCTCGGTTTCATCCCGAAGCCGATTTCGTTCGCCTTTCGCTTCGTCGATCTCCGTTTCCAGCGCCGCGAACCGCTCGCGCTGTTGGGCGATCATCGCCTCGGTATGGCACGTTTCGCGGTAAAGCACTTCGAGTTCGTGCACATGGCGGACGTACGATTTCATGGCGAGCTGGGCTTGTTCACAACCGTCTAAAGTAAAGGCCAAATCGAGCTCGGCCGACTCGTCGTGGAGCTGTTGTTTGATTTGTTTCCATTCGCGCGCCAAGAGAGCGGCTTTTTCTTCTTGCCGCTTCCATTCCCGTTCTTTGCTTTCGGCTTGGCGGCGCGCTTCTTGCGCTTCGTCAAACGCGGTGCGCACATCGCGGTCCGATGGGAAGGACGCCAACCAGTCGGCGAGCGCTTGGATGGCCGCTTCCACCGCCTGATGCGCCCCGCGCAGACGGTCGATCTCTTGCCCCACAGCGGCGATCTCGGCTTCCAGCGCTGCGATGTTCTCAAGCCGCCACCGTTCGCGCGCCGCACGGCCAATGAACATCGCCTTCGATCTCCGCGGCGCATGGCCGCGGACAAGGCCGAGCGAATAGCGCCCCGTTTCATCGATCGTCATGCCGCCTTCTTGGTCGGCATCGGTGATGACGATGCTTCGGAGCACTTCGTCAATCCGCTCCATTGACACAGGGGCATTGGCATCTGGGCGCAAATAATCAGCAAGCGTGTGCGCCATATGGACCGGTTTCGGAATGAGCACACGGTCGCAGGCGACGTCGATCTCGCGAGCAGTAATGAGGGCGTCAAGCAGCCCCGCGTGTGAAAGCGCCGATTCGATTCGCTCGCGCACATCGTCAGGCACATCGTCGACAAATTCGACCGCGGCATAAAGCGGGACAAACGGAATGCCTTTCTCCTCCAGCGCCAACCGGGCGGCAGTGGTTTGTTCATCCCGTTCAGGCTCGGGGTCGCGTTGTTCCCGCCATTGACGCAGTTCGGCCTCGCGCTCTGCCCGTTTTTCTTCCAACATACGGATGTCATGCTCGAGCCGCCATTTCTCATCCTTTTTCTTGCCGACGGCATCGTAATACGCTTGTACGAATGGGCGCTTCAAATCATCGAGCGAATACTGTTCATAGAGGGCGCCCATTTGTTGCAAAAACGCCTGAATGTCCGTTTCGGAAACGTCGATTCCTCCCTGCTCGACCCAGGCAAGCACGGCTTGTTCAAACCGCTCTTTCTCCTCTTCGAACAGCTCTTCCCATTTCCATTGCTGGTGGCGCCATTCGTCCATTTCCCGCCGCCTTTCGCCCGCTTCGCTGCTCGCTTCTTCATAGCGTCGTTTCACCTCGTCATGCCTGCGCCAAAGACGCGCCAACTCCTCGAGCTGCTCGATATGGCGGTCGGCTTCCTGTTTCCACGCGGCAAACGAAAACTCTTGTTGCTTTTGGCGATGGCGGTGAAAATCGTCTTCGTTCGTTTCATGCAAGGAAAAGGATCCTTCGTCGGCATCCATACGCAGCTGCTCCAGCTCGTCTTCAAGCTTCCGCTCAAGGTCATCCAGCCGCGCTTCCGCTTCATCGAGGCGGCGGCGGTGCTGACGTTCCTGTCGTTCTTTTTCCGCAATCGTCTGCTCGTGCCGCTCCCGCCGTTCCTCTAGGCGCTGCCGTTCGGCTTTCAGCTGTTCATACTTTTCCGCCTGCTGGAACACTTCATGGCCAGCCAAGTCGATTTCGCGCGCTCGCAGCACGTCTTCTTCGCGGCCGAGGCGGGTGATGGACTCCTCAAGCTCATCAAGCGCCTTTCGCGTCTTTTCTTCTTCATCGTGAAGGCGTTGTTGCTCGGCGGCGAGCTGTTCGGCCTGCTTGACCGCTTTTACGTATTCTGCCGCCTTTTCGGCGATCATATATTCGTTGTACAGGCGGTATTGATCGCAAAGGCGCTTCAACGCCCGTTCGTCGCGTTCGAGCTGCTCAAGCTGCTGCTTGGCTTGGTCCATGTTTTCAATCGTTTCGGATAAATGGCGGAGCTCGTCATCGGTCAACGGAGGCAGCGAGCTTTCCAAAATCTCATAAATCACCGTCGGCTTAAAGTCTTTCGACAGCTTCGGGCTGCGCAGTTGAATGAGCAGTTCGATCAATTCTTGAAACGCCTCGAGCGATTCAAAGCGAAACACATGCTTATTGACGAGCTCCATATACTCTTTTTGCGTCTCGACGACCGTCCCGCCCGCACCGAGCAATGCGGCGAGCTCGCGTTTCGTCAGCGGGATTTTTTCACCTGTTTTTTCTTGTTTATACAACTGAAAGTCATAGCCGATGCGGCGGTTGTCGAACATGACAAACCCCCAAAAGTCGAGGCTTTTTTGCCGCTTTGCCCGCAGGCCGATGCCCGTTGTGACGTATTGGTCGGATGCTTTTCGTTTGTATTCCAAAAACAAATACCCCGTCCGCTCATCGCGATTGACGACGTCTTTTTCCCCAAGCAAGTAGTCTTCCATGCGCCGCGCCCGTGAGCCGAACGGATCGAGGCGATCGGGCGTCTTCTTGCCGTCTAAAAGCACCGGGATCAAGCTTTGCATCGTCACCGACTTGCCCGCCCCGTTGCTTCCCCGCAACAGCAGCTTGCCGTCAGCGAAATGAAAATACTGCTCGTCGTAATACCAAAAATTAATCAGCCCCGCACGATGAAGCACCCATGGATTCGCCATGTTCTCCTCCCTCTTTCGCGTCAAAATCATCTGGATACCGTCCCGACACCCGCCCGAGGAGGGGGTAAAGGACGATCATTCCGGTGTCGTGCTCCACATCGGCCATGCGCCATTCGTTGAGCGCCGCAAGCACTTCGCGGACAAGCTCGGCAGCCGACATGTCGCGGTACGTTTTCCCCCACCCCGCCCCGTAACGGCGGCGGCAATCGGCAAGCCAGGCGGAAAATTGTTCAGACGTCAACCGGATGCGGCCGTATTCATCCGGTGGATATTCCCCAAGCCGCTCGCGCACCAAGGCGGCAAAATGAAGGATGATCTCCGACGTTCCTTTCTGATCAGGAAATACGGTGTACGGCGCCTGCCGCTCAGGCAACATCAACATGGCGGCGTTTTTGTACAACTCGTACCGAAACGGCGTATGCGCTTCGATGTCATCGCGCAGCCGATGGCGGAAGTTGCGCAAGTAGTAAAAATCTTGCTCGTCCCCTTCTGTCCGATGCACCGCCGGGGATAAAAACAGCTTTCGATACAGGCGATGGCGCCGATAATCTTGCGGCGAGGCTTTCCACTCCTCGGCGAGCAATTCGTCGATCGATTCATATTGCAACAAATCTTTCGGATGCGTACGCATAAAATAGCGGGCGAGCACCGGCACTTCGTACAGCGCTTCTTCCTCCACATGCTGGGCGAACGCTTCAATCTCCCCATCCATCCGGCGGACAAGACCGATTTGTTCCGCCGTTTTCAACACGCGGATGAGCGCGCGCCGATGCGCGTAGTTCGTCCAATCGACTGGTAGATCCCCCGGGTACATGGCGCGAATTTCTTCGCATACGTCAGAAAGCAAAAACTTGTCCTCCACCGCCTTGCCTTCCAAATACGCCATCAAGCAGCAAAACAGCGCATAATCGAGCGGCTCTTGAAACGACTCGATGCCCATCCACGGCTCGGGATCGGCGGGAATTTTCTCGAGCTTGGCGAAATAGCGGTGGACGATGAGTCGATACCCAAACTTCTCCTCCACATACCGTTTCAACACATGTTCACGCTCGCGGACGAGCTGGTACAAATCCGGCTCTTGGTCGCGAATGATCCAAAACTGCTCAAACAGCGCGGCGAGCGCTTCTTTCGCCTTGTCGTCAAACGCCGTTTCCATCCTCACTCACCTCCCGAAAGCACATGAATTTCGTAGTTCGGCATCACGAGTTCCCCATCTTCTGCACGAAGGCAAATCGTCCCCTCTTTGTTCACCACTTTGACCACCCACCCGTTTTCCGTCTTCATTGCTTGCCCCTCGCGCCCCATCGCCTTGGCGATCCAACCGAGCAGCGTTTTTCGTACATATGGAGTCACCTCGGGAAGGTCAGCCAGCACGATTTTTCCATCGGTCACAAGCTGTCTGAGCGCCGCTTCCTCGCGCTCTTTTTCTTCCAAATAGCGAAGGCGCGCTTCTTCTTTCTCCCGTTCTTTGTCTTCAATCGCCTGCGGCTTTTTCTTTTCCCCGTAATGGCGGACGCGCGGCTTCGTCACCCACTCGGCTGGCGGCTCGTCCCATACGTCGCGGTATATGTTGTCGGTCGCCTCCGCATCAGCGACGAGATGTTTCGTATGGAAGCAGCCGAATACGACCGCTGACAGGCAGTGCGCCTCTTCAATCGATTCAAGGCGGGAAAACCAGCGCGCCAAATGCAAGTAGTCGCCTTTGCGGCTGCGAAAATGATGATGCCGCTCGCCAAGCCGCTGCACGACGCGCGTCAGACGGCGAATCGCCTCATTTGTCTGGTATTGCAAAAACGAAAGCTCGCTCTCGCGCCCGTTGCGGCCTAAAAACCATTCACACAAGCTGCGCCACGTCTCCCATTTTTCTTCAATCTGCACAGCGCGCGGCGGCGGTGCATCGGCAAAGCGCGGGATCGACCGCTCATAGTCGACGACATGCCCGATGAACTGCCGAACCCCTTCTTCCGGCAGATCTTCAAGCAATTGTTCAATCCGCATCGACGTTTTTTGCAAGGCGACGATAAAATCGCGCAAGTACGCCGTAAACTGCTCTTTATAGACGAGAAACGACTCGGACGTCATCCGCTCTTCCACGTTTTCGCTATGTAAATAGGCCATATAGTCTGCGGAATTTTGGATGATTTTCTTGAAATAATCGAACGTCTCTTCCCATACTTGGTACATTTCATCTCTCTGTTCCTGAAACCCGGAGGCGATGATCGCCTCGATGCGGGAAAGGGAAGCATACAAGCGGTCAAACCGCGTTTTCTCAAGCGATCCTCCGAACGAATCCCCAAGCTGCTCAAGCGTGCGGATCATCCGCTCGATCTCCACCGTGTACGGACTGCATTGGTAGCGGAATCGCTTTTTCTTAAACTCTTCAATCGTCCGCACGTGGGACGTCTCTTGACGGGCGATCAAGTTGTTCCATTTCACGAGCTGGTCGAGGTCTTGCTGCAAGTCATCTTCTGTGTAATCGGCAAACTCCTCGTGCTGCTTTAAAAAAGCGTACACTTCTTCTGGAAACAAATATTGGCGCATCCGCTCGTGCTGAATATAGAAATAGCGCAAAATCGCACGGTAGCGGTGCGCGTTTTCGGTCGATAAATATTTGGTTTCGACAATGGGTTTGAGCCATGTGGCATCCATCTCCGTCCACCTTCGCTTCGGTTTTTTCCTACTGTTTATTGTAACGATTTTCTCCGCTCTTTTTCTAGCAAAAACCGTTTTCCTAGTGTGAGTAAAATATTTGTGGGTGACATTCAGGAATGATTCCCCGACGAGGGTTGCGAACTTTTGTTCGCGACGCTCGTCGGGGCCACCAAGCGAAGCGCGGTAGAAAAAAGCAAATGTCATGCAAAAAGGACTCTCTCCCTGCTATGATGGTGAT
>NZ_JAFWFM010000060.1:0-7648 GCF_017515625.1 Geobacillus sp. | reverse complement strand
TTCCTTCATTTCGTTTGTTCGCCGTTTTTTCTCTGGGCAGCTTCCTCTCGATTGGAAATCCGGGATGGCCGCTGCTTTGTTTGAGTATGCCCAAATTTATGGAAGGCGTATGTATAATTTTGGATAATCAACACTCGTGTTGTCATCTCGATTTATGTGCTTGTTGTGTTCCCGATCATCGCGGTCTCTATTTGGGCGGTGACGCGCGTGATCAAACAGCTGTTTGCTGTTCAGCAGCGCCGTTCGCTTCCGGTGCTGCTCGCTTGCTTGTTTGTCGGGGGAATGTTTTTTCAGGAGAAGATACATATTGAGCAGTTGACGGAATGGACAGCGAAGGCGGGATTTTATCTTGTCGCGGTGTATGTTCCGCTCCTGTATGTGTACGTATGGGTGGCGGAAAAAGTGAAAAAGGCGCTACAACAAAAGCCATAAGTATGGTATAGTAAAGAAGAAAAACAGAAGAATCGCAATTCCGTACGCTTGTACGGGAGAGGTTTCTAGCAAAACCCTCTATAAAAAACTAGGGGCGGCTGTATCCTAGGGGTATGGCCTTTTTTGTTTTGGAAACCTCTTCTTCTGCTGATTCAGAAGGAGGTTGATTGTGATGAAGATGAAGGAAGAAAAGGCGGTTGTCGTCTTCAGCGGCGGCCAAGACAGCACGACGTGTTTGGTTTGGGCGAAAGAGCAGTTTGGGGAAGTGGAAGCGGTGACGTTTGACTATGGGCAGCGTCATCGCCGCGAAATTGAAGTCGCTCAGGCAATTGCCGCTGAGCTTGGCGTTCGCCATACGGTGCTCGATATGTCGCTGCTTGGGCAATTGGCGCCGAACGCCTTGACGCGTGATGATATCGCCATCGAACAAAAGGAAGGCGGGCTGCCGACGACGTTTGTGGACGGGCGCAATTTGTTGTTTTTATCATTCGCCGCGGTGTTTGCCAAACAACGGGGCGCGCGCCATCTCGTCACCGGAGTGTGCGAAACAGATTTCAGCGGCTATCCGGACTGCCGCGATGTGTTTATCAAATCATTGAACGTCACGCTGAATTTAGCGATGGATTACGAATTTGTCATTCATACGCCGCTCATGTGGCTGACGAAAGCGGAGACGTGGAAGCTCGCGGATGAGCTCGGGGCGCTCGAGTTCATTCGCACGAAGACGCTGACGTGCTATAACGGCATCATCGCCGACGGCTGCGGCGAATGTCCAGCATGCGTGCTGCGCAAGCGCGGATTGGATGACTATTTGCGGGAAAAAGCGGGGGTGGAAGCACAATGATGCATCAGCTCTATCCTCAAGTTTGGCACGATTACCGTTATGAGTTGAACAAAGATATGCACATCGCCGCCGCCCATTTCATCCCGCACGAAGCGGCCGGAAGCTGCGCAAACGTGCACGGCCACACGTACATCGTCAATGTGACGGTCGCCGGCGATGAGCTTGATGAGAGCGGTTTTTTAGTCAACTTTCAAACGTTAAAACAGCTCGTTCATCGCAAGCTGGACCATACGCTGCTCAACGACCATAGCGATTGGTTTGACGGTCATGACCCGAATCGGTTTCCGACGTCGGAAGTGGTGGCGCGCACGATTTATGAAACGATTCAGCGCTATTTGGATACGCTGCCGCACAAGCCGAAATGTTTGCAAGTGTTTGTCCGCGAAACGTCGACAAGTTATGTCGTCTACCGGCCGAAAGCGGGGGACCGGTAATGGCGCGCACGATTCCGGTGTTGGAGATTTTTGGTCCGACCATCCAAGGAGAGGGAATGGTGATCGGCCAAAAGACGATGTTCGTCCGCACAGCCGGCTGCGATTATCGCTGCCGCTGGTGCGATTCGGCGTTTACGTGGGACGGATCAGCGAAAGACGAGATCGAGCAGTTGACGGCAGACGACATTTGGCGGCGGCTTGAAGCCATGGGCGGCCGCCGCTTCCGCCACGTGACGATTTCAGGCGGCAACCCGCTTCTCATTGCCGCTCTTGGAGAGCTTGTCGCCCTTCTTCACGAAAAAGGGGTGCGCGTTGCGGTTGAAACGCAAGGGAGCCGCTGGCAAGACTGGCTGCTCGATGTAGACGATGTCACCATTTCCCCAAAACCGCCAAGTTCGGGGATGGACACCGACTGGTCGGCGCTCGATCAAATCATGGAACGGCTGCAGGCTGACCAAAGCCGGGTGCGGCGCATCAGCTTGAAAGTCGTCGTCTTTGATGACACCGATTTGGCGTATGCGAAAGAGGTGCACTGCCGCTACCCAGGTGTTCCGTTTTATTTGCAGACAGGAAACGCCGATGTGGCCGATTCAGATGTGGATGCACTCCGCGCGAAGCTTCTCCATCGGTTGGAATGGCTGGTGGAACGAGCCGCCGATTCGGAGGAGCTGGCCGACGTCCACATCCTGCCGCAGCTGCACACGCTTCTTTGGGGAAACAAGCGCGGCGTGTAAAGCGGGGTGCGGCGATTCGCCCGGCAATGAATAATGAGGGAGGAATGAAGGAATGGCAGGAAGAAAAGAGGAAGAATTGAAAGACTTGACGCTGCTTGGCCATCAAGGGACAACGTATTCGTTTACGTACAACCCCAATCTGCTTGAAGTGTTTGACAACAAACATCCTGACCGGGATTATTTCGTGAAGTTCAATTGTCCGGAGTTCACCTCGCTATGTCCCAAAACCGGCCAGCCGGACTTCGCGACGATTTACATCAGCTACATCCCGGACAAAAAATGCGTCGAAAGCAAATCGTTGAAGCTGTATTTGTTCAGCTTCCGCAATCATGGCGACTTTCACGAAGACTGCGTCAACATCATTATGAACGATTTGATTAAAGTCATGGAACCGCGCTATATCGAAGTGTGGGGCAAATTCACCCCGCGCGGCGGCATTTCCATCGATCCGTACTGCAACTGGGGGCGCCCGGGGACGAAATACGAAAAAATGGCGGAATATCGGCTGCTCAACCACGACTTGTATCCAGAAAAAGTCGACAACCGCTAGAGATGAAAAAAGAGGTAGTTTTTTCGCGCCAACTCCTATATAATGGACAATGAATGTTTGCCTTGGAGGTTTTGGCGTTGGAGCGAAGAACAGCTCTTTTGCTTGGGGCGAGCGGCTTGGTCGGCGGGGAACTGCTCAAGTTGCTGCTTGAGTCGGATTTGTACCGGCAAGTGACCATTTTTGTCCGCACCCCGCTGCCGATTAAACATGAAAAACTGCAGCAAGTCGTCGTCGATTTTGCGCGGCTTGAATCGTATGAGCGGCATTTTTATGTCGATGATGTGTTTTGCTGCCTCGGAACGACGCGGAAAAAGGCGAAAACGAAGCAGCAGTTCATTCAAGTTGACTATGAATATACGCTGCGCGCGGCGGCGTTGGCGGAAAAGTGCCGCGTGAAAAGCTTTTTGACCGTCTCTTCGGTTGGCGCCAACCCGTGTTCGCCGTTTTTTTACCAGCGCGTCAAAGGAGAGGTGGAAGAGGCGTTGCAGCGGCTTTCCATCCCATCGCTTCATATTTTCCGTCCATCGTTGCTCGTCGGCAAGCGTCGGGAGTTCCGCCTTGGCGAGATGCTCGCCGGGTGGCTGTTATGCCGGCTGCCGTTTTTGTTCGTCGGCAAATGGAAAAAATATAAGCCGGTTGACGCCCATCAGCTTGCATTGGCGATGTTTTACCGGGCGGCGTCCGCAGCGAACGGCGTCCACATCTATGAATGTGATGAACTCGCCTGCATTTCGTAAACAAAAAAGAGGCTCTTGACGGCCTCTTTTTTCTATTCAATAATCTTATAATTTTTATGGTTGACCACCGTCCGCTCTTGCAAATCAAGCTCGCGGTAGTTTTTCATATATGTCAAATCGACGATGACCGAGTTTTCGTTCACTTTTTCCACGATGCCGCGCAATCTATTTTTAAATTCAATAATGTCCCCGACTTTTGCTTTTTTCACCATTCTATCATTCCCCTTTTTAAACCGAATATAGTCGTCGGCGGCTAAAACGGGCGTGATCGGCCGAAAAGGCGGCCGGCTGGTGCGCCCTGGCCGTTGTGCCCGCTCTTTATAAAAAGGAGCAGGCGCTTTTTTACTAGTTTGCCTTATTTTTATGCACAAGTAAAGGGGTTTCTTTCCTAAAATCTGATATTTAAAAAAAAACAAGGGGCGAAGCCGTCCCCTTGTTTTCGTCTACTTGGCAAACACATGGTTGCCGATGACGACCGTCACCGGACGGGAGCGCAGCCATTTGCTTTTCGCCGTTTTCGGATTGTAGAAATAGAGCGAGCCGTTTCCTAAACCGCGAAAAGCAAGTGCTTCTTCAACGGCGCGATATGATTCACGGTCAGCGGGTTCATTGATCGTTCCGTTTGCGACCGGCGTGAATGCATAACGGCCGCCAGAGCGCTCATAAATAACAGCGCGGATCGTATCCGGAAAATCCGGATGGTCGACGCGGTTGAGTACGACCGTTGCCACGGCTACTTTCCCGGCGTACGGCTCCCCTTTCGCCTCGGCATGGACGAGGCGAGCGAGCAAGTCTTTTTCCGCCGCTGTAATGCCTGCGTTCGGGATGATCAGTTTTTCGCCAGGATACAGCCGATCGTCTTTTCTATTTTTTTGCATCAGCTGTTTGAGCGGCACGCCGTATTGCTTCGCGATTTTCCAAAGCGTGTCGCCGCGCTTGACAGTGTGGATGGTTGCCGCATCGGCATGGCCGGCACAGAAAAACATTCCGCACAACACCGCCATCACCCATGCTTTTCCTTTTTTCATCCTGATCCCTCCTCTCGTAAACTCGCTACTAGAGTAACAAGGATGGGAAGATGATTCATTATCGAAATAATGGAAAAAGTGCGCGAAGCATTGAAATGACTAGTTTCATAGGAGGAATGGAAATTTCTCCGCAAGCCAAAACATCCGGCTTTCGGGGCGGAAAGCCGGATGTGAAGCCGCAAAGACGGGAACGTTCAGCTGCGCGGAACATCTGTATAGTGATAAATAATGTGACCGCCGCGCTGGGCGATGCCGCGAAATCGTTTAAAATCGGGCTGTTTGACAAGCACGGCGCGAAAAACAGGGAAGTCTTCTTTTTTCACCAGCAGTTCGGAGATGATTCCGTTGCGCAAATCATGGATTTGTTTGGCCGCCAACGTTTCATCCATCTGATTCCCTCCCAACGTCCATGTGAGGTTGCTGCTGTTATTTATCATAGCGCAACCGGCGTTTAGGATAAATACCTATATTTTGGCCGGGCAAACACCCTTTGCTTGTGCCGACATACAATATGGATGGGTACGCGCCCCGACAACTATGAGCGAGAAAGGGAGAGGACAATGAATCATTGGGACCCTCATATGAATGATCCGTTTCTGAACGCCTCAAACCAAGGCGATAAGGCCGAGCGAATGGACAATAATGCACCGCCCGTGGCGCCGCTGCCGACCGCACCAGCGGCAATGCCGACAGCGTATTATTCGCCGGTGACTCCTTATGGCTACTGGTGTCCGCCGGCTGTGCCGATGGCTCCTTTGGTCAGTCCGGCCCACCTTGACAGTCCGGACGAATTTGACAGCCCGGACAGCTCTGATATGATGCCCCCGGCGCCGCCGCTGGGCTTGGGAGCAGTGCCGAATGTGGCTCCGACCTTCGCCTGGCCGGTAGGAGGGGAAGAAAATGCACCGCCGCTGCCCGATGACGGTGGCGTTGCTCCATACGATATGGCAGCTCCGTATGAAGGGGTGGGAGCTCCTGTTGCCGGTATGACGCCCGGCGTCGTTCCTAGTGCGATGCCGATCATGGGTGTCACGCTCGGTGTTGCCCCTAGCATCGCCCCCGGCGCTGTTCCGTATCCTCCGATGTACTATCCGCCGGCTGCGCCGCTGCCATACGCCCCGGCGGCACCGTACGGTTATCCTGCTGCACCGCTGCCGCCGTATTACGGTGGGGTAGCTCCATATGCGCCCGGCCTTCCGGCGCCGTACGGCCCATATCGGTAAACCGTCAAAAAGACCGCTTCCACGCGGTCTTTTTTTATGTTCCACGGGGGACGGGCCCAGCATAGAGGCTCACCGGCTTGCCAGACGGCCGCTTCCCGTACAGGCGCCAGCATCAACCGCATTGTTCCAAACGCTCCCTTATGGCGGCATATATGTGTTCCCATTGCTGTCAATGGTATAATAAGGAACATAGTTTTTCCCTCAAGAGAGGGAGGAAAAGACGAGGTTGGAGAAAAGAAAGGAGAAGAGGCAAATGGGCATGGAGCGGAAAACAGTGATTGTCACCGGCGGAGCGAACGGCATCGGCAAGGCGGTCTCCGCGATGTTTGCCAAACAAGGTGCGAATGTGGCCATCGTGGATCGGGATGTCAAAAAAGGGGAGGCGTTTGCTAAAATAAATGAATATGGAGAACGGCTTTGCAGCAAAGGTGGGAGGCAATGATGAAAATCCGCAAAACGCCGATCATGGACGGGCAAGCCCCGGTCAACGTATATATTTATGAAAACCGGAAAGAGGAATACATCGTTCTAGCCATTCCGGCGCTTGAATGGTCGTTTTCGTTTTCCTATGGGGAAGAGGCCGGAGCGGTAACCGAGCGGCTCGAGGCGTCGCTGCAAAAGCGGCTTGACCATGAACGTGCTGCCGCGTTGACCGCTCAGTTGCTTGCATGGGCGCGAGAAATGTAACTGGGCGGCCGCTTGTGACTTTGCATGTTAGGAGCTCGATGGTGAAGTGTTTAAACGTAATGAAAAACGCCATTGAAGCAATGCCTAGCGGCGGGAGTTTATACGTCCGCGTTTCCGAAGCGGGAGGAACGGTTTATTTGGATATTGCCGACACAGGCATTGGCATTTCCAAAGAGCGCCTGCAAAAAATCGGCGAACCGTTTTTTACGTTGAAAGAAAAAGGGATGGGGCTCGGGATGACAACAAGCATGAAAATTATCCAGGAACATAAAGGGACAATGCAGATCGAGAGCGAAGTCGGAAAAGGGACGATTGTCCATTTGACGCTGCCGTCCGGCTATGCGGCCGACGCCGCAAGCGGCTGACAAAAGAGGCTGCTCCGACCAAACGTGTCCGCGCCCAAGGCGCGGACACGTTCTTGGTTATGAGCGGTTTTTTTTCGCTTGCTTGGCGGTGTCAACGCTGTCTTTGGCCATTTCCGCCTCTGTTTTCGAGACGGTCGGGTTGGCCACTTCTTGGCTTACTTTGTTTTGTCTCCCTTTTTTCGACATGCTTCCCCCTCTTTTCTTCCCATCGGTCACCGCCGGCCGTACATGCGCAAAATGCCATTTAACAACCCATACGCCGCAAGTCCCCCGCCTCTAAGCGAAGCGTAGGCGGGGGATACGCGGCGTCCTTTTTTTACTGGTTCATCACCAAATTTTGTGATTTAGTGACAAAAAAGAGAAAGCACTGACGAGATCCTGGCCATAATGTTAGCGGTGAAATAAACATTAGGGAGGTCTCGTAAGTGCTTTCTATATCACTAGGATTGCCAGAATTTAAAGTGATTAAACACGAACTTCTTTCCTATGGTTATGCGATTCATGTAGAGAAAACAGAGACACAGGAACGTTGCCCTCATTGTGGGTTTGCCACTTCCTCTGTCCACGACAGACGGACAAGAAAAGTACGGGATTTGGCGATTTTCCATCAACCG
>NZ_JAFWFM010000059.1:0-13431 GCF_017515625.1 Geobacillus sp. | reverse complement strand
TTCATATCTAATGAATAGATTAGCACATCATCAAGGAATTCACAAGTTTTTCACGATGTTGGGGTTGGCCCTTTATTTTTCAAAACCTGTTATGAAGCATCTCGTTCATATCGTGGATGCGATGATCACGAAGGGCTTTTCTGGAAAACAGCTCCATGTGGCATAAGGGGTACCCTGTTTGTTTCTTTTTACATGGTAATTATTGTTATGAAAATTGCTCATCTACAGTCCTATACTTACTATACAAAAGTTGTTTCAATTATACAATAACTTTATAAAAAAATGCCTTCTTCGTCCGGAGCGCCGTTTTATGGCGATGCGGGCGAACATTTAGCCCGTCAGCTGTTTTTCTAAATCGTTGAACAGCTTAAAGACGATCACCCGCTCGCCCGTTCGGGTGCTTAAATCCGTATGGAAGCTCTTCACCTTCTCGCCGGTGATTTCAAAAATCATTTCTTTCAAGTCATCGACTCCAGACTCCACTAAACTCGTCCGCGACCGCTTCACCGATAACATTCCTTCTTTTGATTCGCAAAGCGCGTACTCGGCGGGCGTCAGGATGCCGTGCAACGAAACGATGATCATATCGCGCAAAATATCGGTTTTCACCGATACCGAACCGCGGCCAAGAAAATCTTTTTCCCATTTTGTCAATGCTTTGCTGATTTCCGATTCAATCGAACCTTTTGATTTGCCCATGCCTCGATCCCCCTTCAGCCAAACCGCGGCCTCCCCGCTGCCAGCCGTTTCATTGAACTGATAAACATAATTATAACGATAATCGAAATGGGACGCTAGACAAAATCAACGGAAACGAAAAGCGAAAGCAGGTTCAATCCGCTTCCGCCCGCAATGGTTCAGCGTTGGCGGCAACGGAGCGTCCGCAGCCGATTGAGCGCCGCCGCCAGCTCGAATCGGCGCGGGCGGGCAAGTTCACCCGGATGCCCTTTTCGGAACGAAACGGAGCCCAAGCCTTGGCGATCCCATTGTTCTTCGATCGCATCGAGCAGTTGGCGGACGGTTTTCTTTCCGTCGAACCATCCTTTTCGTTCCATATACAGCAGCGCCGCGACAATCGCCCGCGTTTGGCTGTCATCGACCAGCTGCTCAAGCGCATAAAGCAATAGATCGGTTTGCCCGTACTGAATGACGTGCCGTCCGCGCGCGACCGCTTTTTCTTTTTTTCCTTTTTGGCTATTTAAACTCCCAGGCAGCGGAATGCGCTCATGAATGCAGCCGAACGACTCGCCGCCTTCCGCTTTCCGTCCCGACGGCATCTGCAAGGCGATTTGTTTTGCCTCTGCCGTCACATCAAACGGGACGTACTGCTCCATTTTGATCACGCAATCCGCGATATCCAAGTAATCCCCCAATCCGCCGACGACAAGAACGGTCGAAATGCCGTAATCGCGAAATAGTTGACGCGCCTTGTCGATATACGGCGTGATAGGTTCGGCATCTTTCACCACGAGCGCCTGCATGCGTCCATCTCGGATGAGCAAATTCGTCGCGCTCGTATCTTCATCAATCAAAAACGCCGATGCCCCAGCTTCAATCATTTCGATCATGCTCGCGGCCTGTGAGGTGCTGCCGCTCGCGTTTTCCGTCGAAAACTGTTTCGTCTCTTTTCCATACGGCAGCGTGCCAATGAGCGGGGAAATGTCAACACTGGCGACGCTCCGGCCGTCTTCGGCGCGAATTTTCACCGCCCCGCTGTCCGTGATGACAAACTCCCGCCCGTCGCCGGCGACATGATCATACACGCCGTGCTCTAGCGCCTGCAGCAGCGTCGATTTGCCGTGGTAGCCGCCACCGACAATCAGCGTAATCCCTTTGCGGATGCCCATGCCTTTGATCGGTTCAGCGCGATGCGGAACGGGGATCGCAATCTCCAGCTCTGGCGGACTTTGAAACGGCACCGCTCCACGTTGCAGCGGCTTGTCGCTCACTCCGCTCTCCCGCGGCAAAACCGCACCGTTCGCGACAAACGCCACCAATCCGTGTTCACGCAAATAGCGGCGAATGGCGTGCTGCTGATCGGCAAGCTCGACTGCCGCACGAATATCCTCCTCCCGAAGGCCGTACACCGCCCGCTCGATGACGGATGGAATTTGTTCGAAAAAGATGGCCTCGGCTTCTTTCGCCAAAATGCGACGCCCGTTCGCCGGCAACCCGACCGACAAACAGACAGTGACCGTCTCGTCTGTCACTTGCACTGCTGTCCGCTCGAGCACCTTCTGCTCCGGGGCATCGATCAAGACGAGCCCGCTTTTTCCCGATCCACGCGCCCGCAGCGGCCATTGCCGCAATTCATGATAGATGCGGCGCGCCAGCACATCTTCACAGCGGATGCGGCGCGGTTTCGTATTCATCCACTCCGCTGCCAACGCCGTTTTCGCCCGCGGTATGATCACGCGGACCTTGGACGGCTCAGCAAACGGATCGCCCTGCACGTGGTCAATCGCGAGCGTAAACAATGGAAACGAATACGTCCCTTCGATCGTTTTATACGCTTTATATCCCTTTTGATCAATGGATCGCAGCCGTTGTCTGAGCGTTTCCATGAAACCAGCTCCTTTTCCTCTTCATTCGTTGCCTCAACATACCCGAGTATGGCAAGACGACCTATATTGCCATTTTGAACTGTTCACTCATTGCATTGCAACAACGATCCAATCTCCGTTTCCGACACAGGTTGCCTCCAAAAATACCCTTGCCCTCCGTTGCACCCCATTTCCTTTAATATTTGATTTCGATAGCACGATGCAAATGGCTTTCTAATGTTTCAACACTTCGTCTCCCACCGAATGCCCAAATGAATCATTAATGTTTTTAAACCGCGCTAAATCAATAAAATAAACGGCCAGCAGTCGTTCCTCCTCTTTCGTCTCTTTCAGCAATTTATATAGATGCAACAAAGAAGTTTAACATATCCTTGACAGAAAAGTGGTTTGCCCATTTTCGACTGTCGAAGGCAAGCGTGTGGTTTGCCTCCGTCACGCCTTAGCGTGACGGAAGACCGAACAACGACTCGCTTTACAAGACCCGTTCATGGGTCTTTAATCGGCGTTGTTCGGTCACTCGACAGTCGGATGCAATGACCGGCAAAGACGAAAAATGTTAAAAAACGGCGATTGGGAAGGCCCGTCAAATCATCATGGTTGGCCATATATTTGATTTGCTCTTCATACTGTTTCAAACGGGTAATATCCGTTCGAATCGACACGTATTGATACGGCTTTCCTCGTTCATCCAAAAAGGGGACAATGGTAGACTGAACCCAGTAGTAACTCCCATCTTTCGCTTTATTTTTGATCTCTCTCCTCCATATCTTCCCTGTCCCGATGGTTTTCCACATATGTTTAAAAAATTCTCGGCTATGACAAACATCTTCCAATACTCAACTTTCTTTCTCGTGATGAACGGTTATGTTTTCAGTGGAACGAGTTTATTTTGTGTTTACAACTTTAATACTAATCGAGCTACACTTTCTACATGCGCCGTGTGCGGAAACATGTCGACCGGCTGGATGTAGTCGACGCGGTATTGGGCCGCCAAGGCGTCGAGGTCGCGGGCGAGGCTCGATGGGTTGCACGAGACGTAGACGACCGTTTTCGGACGGACGCCAAGGATCGTGTCAAGCAGCGCCCGGTCGCAGCCGACGCGGGGCGGGTCGACGATGATGACGTCCGGCTTCCAGCCTTCGTTCACCCATTTGGGCAGCCAGTATTCCGCTTTGCCGACGACGTAGTGCGTGTTCGTAAAGCCCTGTTTGTCCGCGTTTTTCTTGGCGTCTTCAATCGCTTCGGGGATCGTGTCCATGCCGCGCACTTCTTTCGCATCGCGGGCGAGCCACAGCCCGATCGTGCCGACGCCGCAGTAGGCGTCAACGATCCGCTCCGTTCCGGTGAGAGCGGCCGCTTTTTTCACTTCGTCGTACAGCTTGACCGTTTGGATCGGGTTAAGCTGGAAAAAGGCGCGCGCCGACAGTTCAAATGACAAGTCGCCGAGCGTTTCTTGAATGTACTCGTCGCCGGCGAGCACTTCGGTTTCGTTGCCAAAAATGAGCGACGTTTTTTCGCCGTTGATGTTTTGCACGATTGATTTCACTTCCGGAAGGCGGCGGCGAATTTCGTCAATGAGCAGCTGTTTGCGCGGAATGTCTTTTGTCGCTGTCACCAGCACAAGCTGGATGTCGCCCGTATGGAAGCCGACACGGACGACGATCGTCCGCACGACGCCCGTTCTCGTCCGCTCGTTGTAAATCGGGATGCGCAAGTCTTGCAAAATCGTTTTCACGATGTTCGTCACGCGCGTCGTTTGCGGATGCTGGATGCGGCATTCCGATAGGTCGACGAGTCGGTGGGAGTTGAGACCGTACAGCCCGGCGAGCACCTTCCCTCTTTTCATCCCGACTTGAAATTGGCTTTTGTTTCGGTATTGCCACGGGTCGGCCATGCCGATCGTCGGGCGGATGTCAAGTTTGTCGACATCGAGGCGGCGGGCGTGGCGGCGCAATGCTTGGATGACGATGTCGCGTTTGGCTTCAAGCTGCGCTTCGTACGATAAGTGCTGGAGCTGGCAGCCGCCGCACTGGTCATAGAGCGGGCATGGCGGCTTGATACGGTTTGGCGAGCGCTTGCGGATGCGCTTGATTTTCGCCTCGGCGTAGGTTGGATGGATGTCCGTCGCTTCGACGACGACTTCTTCCCCCGGTAACGCGCCGGGGACGAAGACGACTTGTTTTTGGAAATAGCCGACCCCTTCGCCGTTAATGCCGATCCGTTGAATGGTCACAGGAAATTGGTCGCCTTTTTTGATTTTGATGTTCGTTTGTTGCTTTGCCATATCGGTCCCTCTCATTCAATGCTTCGCCACAAATAAAGCGCCGCATAGCTGGCGTACGGTTTCCACCGCTCGCCGAGCGCCGCCATCTCTTTTGCGGTCGGCCGCTTCGGAAGCCCGAATTGTTTTTCAACCGCCCGCTGCAAGCCGATATCCGCCGGCGGGAAGACGTTTGGACGGCCAAGGCCGAAGAGGAGGAAGTTTTGCACCGTCCACGGGCCGATGCCGCGCACGGCCGTCAGCCGCTCCATCACCTCGCCGTCTTCCATCTGCTTAAGTTCATCAAGCCGCAGCTTTCCGTCAGCGATGAGACGCGACACATCGACGATATATTCCGCTTTCCGCCCGCTCAGCTGCAAGGCGCGCACATCCTCGTACGAACGGGCGGCCACTTCTTCCGGGCGCGGGTAAAACCAAACGCCATCCACTTCTGTTCCGAACGTTTTCACAAACCGCTCCGTCAGCCGATAGCCGACTTTGAGATGAAGTTGCTGATGGATCAAACATTTGATGAGGCAAAAATATAGATCAAAATCGAGCACAAGCGGCATTCCTTCATACTCGGCAAACAGCGGCGCCAGGTCAGTGCGGCGGAAATGCTCGTGAACGGGCCCGAGCGGCGTCCGCCATTGAAACAGATGCGAAATCCGCTCCATCACCTCGTCTTGCCGCTCGGGAAAAGGAGCTGAAACGACAAATCTCGGGTCATCTTTTGTGCCGACGCCTTCCACCGTTACGGGCACGAAACAGCCGTCGAGGGCGAGCGGCACGGTGATGCGCTGCCGTTCCCGATCCACGGCCAACAGCGGGTCGAGCGAAAGCCGCTCAAGGGCGTGGGCGAAATCGTACGGCGCCGGCACCGTCACTGTTTTTGTCCACATCGCATTCACCTGTTTCTTTCGTCCGTATCCTCATTATAACGAAAAACACCCGCTGAACCAAACGGCTCACGGGTGGGGCCATTTTTCAAACGAAACCGCTTATGGGCGAAACAGCCACGGATGGAGTCCCATCTTTTTCGCCATCAATTCATCTAAGCTGGCAAACGTATACCCTTGTTTTCGCAAGTCGTCGATCACCTTCGGCAGCGCGTCGGCGTTGTCTTTCGATACGGAGTGCAGCAACAAAATCGCGCCTGGGTGAATTTGTTTCATGATTTGGTCATAGGCATATTGCCAGCCGCGCTGACGGTCGGTTTGCCAGTCGACGAACGCCAGCGACCAAAAGACGTGGTAATAGCCGAGCTCGCGGGCGAGAGATAACGTCCGTTCGCTGAAAATGCCGCGCGGCGGGCGAAGGTACATCATCCCTTTTTGCCCGGTCAGCTCTTCTGTCTTTTCCTTGACTTTTTCGAACTCTTCGCGCACCCGCTCATCGCTGGCGGTCGTTAAATCGGGATGGTGCCACGAATGGTTGCCGATGATATGTCCTTCGGCAGCCATTCGTTTCACTAAATCAGGCGCGGTTTGCAAATAATGGCCGGTGACAAAAAAGGCGGCCGGCACATGTTTTTCTTTCAAGATGTCCAAAATTTGCACCGTATAGCCGTTTTCATAGCCGTTGTCAAACGTCAAGTAAATCGTTTTTTCACTCGTATCGCCTAAATAAAACGCGTCATATTTGGCAAGCAGCTCATCGAGCTCTTTTCCCGCCGACGGGGGCTCGTGGTTTTCGCTCCGCTTGAATCCCCAATGGATCGCTTGATTGCTTGCGGCAAACGCAGAAGCGGGAAAAAGCGCAATCGCTAAAACGAGAGAAATAAGCCATCTCATGCCTGGTTCCTCCTTGGCCGCCGTCTTTTCCTCTTTTTTATTGTTTTCGCCCTCAGCTGCTTTACGCACGCCATTTTTTGCAAAAAAAGACCCCAAAAGCGGATGCTTTTGGGGAGTCACGCTGCCAATCGTTTCTTCACGTTTATTTGAACACCGGTTCTTTGAATTGGGCCAGTTTTTCGAGCGATGACTTTTCAACGTCTTCATGCAAGCTGTTGCCGTGCGAGTCCATCGTAACGACGGCGGTGAAGTTTTCAACACGCAAATGCCACATGGCTTCTGGAATGCCAAATTCCATGAGATCCACGCCTTCGACTGATTTGATACAGTCCGCATAATATTGGGCCGCGCCGCCGATGGCGTTTAAGTACACGCCGCCGTGTTCTTTTAACGCTTGCAGCGTCTTTGCGCCCATGCCGCCTTTGCCGATGACAGCGCGGACGCCGAATTTTTTCATAATGTCGCCTTGATACGGCTCTTCGCGGATGCTGGTCGTCGGGCCGGCGGCTTTGGCGTGCCAGCGGCCGTCTTCGTCTTTTAGCATGACCGGGCCGCAATGGTAAATGATTTGCCCGTTCAAATCGACGGGGGCATCGTGATCCATCAAATATTTATGAATGGCGTCGCGGCCGGTGTAAATGACGCCGCTGATGCGGACGACGTCGCCGACGCGGAGCTTCCGCACTTGTTCTTCCGACAGCGGCGGAACGAGATCGATGACGCGCGCCTCTCCTTGTTCAAGCGCCGCGGCCGATTCCGCTTTTTCCAACTCTTTTGCAAAATCGACGTCTTCGCCGTCTTGGTACAGCCATTCGATGATCTCACCGGTGGCCGGATCGATTTTCACGCCCATGCGCCGAAACGCCCAGCAGTTGTAGGCGACGGAGACGAAGAAGCTCGCCGGGATGCGATGCATGACGCCGATTTTACAGCCAAGCAGCGTCGATTCGCCGCCAAAGCCCATCGTGCCGATGCCGAGCTTGTTGGCGTTTTCCATAATGTATTCTTCCAGCTGGCGCAATTCTTCAATCGGGTTGACGTCATCAACCGGACGGAACAGCTGTTCTTTGGCGAGCTCATAGCCGGATGAGCGGTCGCCGCCGATGCCGACGCCGATGAAGCCGGCGCTGCACCCTTGCCCTTGCGCCTGATACACCGCATGCAAAATGCATTTGCGGATGCCGTCCAAATCGCGGCCGGCGCGGCCGAGCCCTTCGAGTTCACACGGCAGGCTGTATTGGATGTTTTTGTTTTCACAGCCGCCGCCTTTTAAAATAAGGCGAACGTCAATGTAATCGTTTTCCCACTGTTCAAATTTAATGACCGGCACGCCTTCCCCTAAGTTATCGCCGCTGTTTTTGCCGGTGAGCGAATCGACCGAGTTCGGGCGCAGTTTGCCATTTTTCGTCGCTTCGACAATGGCAGCCCGGATCGCTTTTTTCATTTCGATTTGGTTGACGCCGACCGGCACTTTGATTTTAAACGTCGGCAAGCCCGTATCTTGGCAAATCGGCGATACGTTTTCGTCCGCCATTTGAATGTTGCCAACGATTGTATCCAATGCCATCGCCGCCCGCGTGCCGGCGTTTTCGCGCGCTTTCGCCCGAGCGATCGCTCGACGGACGTCCTTCGGCAGCTTCGTCGACGTCTCGACGATCAAGTCGTACATGCTTTGCTGGAACTTTTCCATTTGTCTAAACGCCCCTTCCCATGCTCATCGTGCATAGGCAGTTGTCCTTATCTTTTTCTATTATACTCCGTTTCTCGCTGTTATGTAAAAAATCTTTCTTTTCCATCTCATGATGGCTCCTTTCTCATCATACGAATGGGTAGAGGCAAAACAGCTAAAACGATTGACAAGGGCTGCTAAGGCGGCTAATAATGAAGGATGGAACTTTTTTATAGAGAGAGGAGAAAGCGATGCGTTCATTCGCCATGCCGGCCATTACGCCGGCGTACGATCCGTGGGAGGCGTACGTTGATCTAGAAGAGTATGGAAAGTTGGAACTGACGAACGTCGAGTTTACGACAACGACGCTTTGCAATATGCGCTGTGAACATTGCGCCGTCGGCTATACGTTGACAGCGAAAGATCCCGAGGCGCTGCCGCTTGAGTTGTTGCTCCGCCGGCTTGAAGAAATTCCGCATTTACGCTCATTAAGCATCACCGGCGGCGAGCCGATGCTGTCATTAAAATCGGTTGAACAATACGTCGTTCCGCTTCTCCGCTATGCACATGAGCGCGGGGTGCGAACGCAGCTGAATTCGAATTTGACGCTTGACTTGTCCCGCTACGAAAAAGTGATTCCGTATTTGGATGTGCTCCATATCTCCCACAACTGGGGGACAATCGACGATTTCATCGACGGTGGATTCGCTATGATGGAGCGAAAACCGACGCGCGCCCAACGCGAGAAATACTTCCAGCGCATGCTTGACAATGCAAAAGCGCTGGCCAATGCCGGCGTGATGGTATCGGCGGAAACGATGTTAAACAAACGGACCGTCCGCCATTTGGAAACGATCCATCGCCAAGTCGTTGAGGAAATGGGCTGCCGGCGCCATGAAATTCACCCGATGTACCCAAGCGATTTTGCCAGCGCCTTAGAGACGCTAAGTCTCGATGAGCTGCGCGCGGCGATCCACCATTTGCTTGACATTCGCGATGAAAACGTCTGGATGTTGTTTGGCACGCTGCCATTTTACCCGTGCAGCGACAATGAAGACGATCTTCGCCTATTAAAGCGGCTGTATGAAAGCAAAAACGTCACCGTCCGCAACGACCCTGACGGCCGTTCGCGGCTTAATGTCAACATTTTCACCGGCGATGTCATCGTCACCGATTTCGGCGATGAACCGCCGCTTGGCAACATCGTCCGCGATTCATTGCCGGATGTGTATAACCGATGGCGGCGCTCGAAACTCGCCAATGAACTTCTTTGCCGCTGCCCGGCCGCGCGCTGCTTAGGACCCAATTTGCTCGTCAAGCAGACGTATTACCGCGGCGTCGATTTTACAAAACGGGCGGCGCGCATCGCCCGATAAACAGCAACGCCGCAGAGGCAAGCGCATCATCGGCCATGCGCATAAAAAAGAGTCGGGCCCAAAACGCGCCTGCTTTTTGGGCCCGACTCTTTTATCGCGGCTGCTCGCTGACGACATAGGACATATACAGCCGGTCTTGCACCGGAATCCATGCCCCGACCCCTCTTGTCGTCACGTTTTTGACGACGATTTTCTTTTTGTTTCCTTTTAAGACGATATACACTTCCCCGTACGTCACTTTCCCTTTTTCATTCACAGCCGGAGCATACGCATACAAATAGCCCATTTTTTTCGCCGGCACGTTGTACGGCTGATCCTTTTTCGTGCCAAGACCGACAACGGTGCTGAAAGCGAGCGGTAAATTTGTTTTTTCCATGGCCTTGTTCAACATCATCCGTTTGACGGCGTCTTCATTCGGCACTTTCACCGTCAAGCCGCCACGGACGTATTTTTGCATTTCCTGTTTGTAATACAGTTTTTGTGCTGTGTCGCCGCCGCGGTTGTCGAGAAAATTCGTATTGACCTTTTGATACTCCCAATTTGTTGATGTTTCGAGCGATTGGTAGTTGAGTGGCCATTGGCCTAAATAAATCGTCGCCCGGTAGCCGATGGCCCACGGCGCGTTCGTTGCCGAAGATTCATTAAAGAGATGAACCAATTCAGGATTCTCAATGTTCACATTGGCTGATTTCAGCAGCTGTTTCGTAAACGAGCTTGGCTCTAGATGCGGCAAGTCTTGCGTTGGATTCGGGTATGTGTTCTCTTTCGAGATATCGATCACCGCACCGGGCGCCGGCTTTCCGGAAGCCGCCAATGTCGGGAACGCTGCCGCATACAGAAGCAGTGCGCTCGCAAACAGCGAAACCGCCCATTTTTTCATCGCATTCGCTCCTTTCTATCTCATATTCACTGTTATTTTCCGTCAAAACGCACCGTTTATCCGTGACAGTGAAAATTTCTTCCGTCCCGGCGCCGTTCCTCTGTCCAAAAAACCCGAGCGCCAACCGCCCGGGTGAATCCGTCAAAACAAATAAAAACCAATGCCCATAATGATATAGGCCGCCAGCAGCGTCGCCCCTTCAAACCAGTTCGTATCGCCATCGTTGGACAATACGATCATCAAGAGCACCGAAGCGGCCATCGCGACGAGTTCGGGAAGTGAAAAGACAAGCGGCATTTTTTCCGGAAACAAAAGCGAAACGAGCACAAGCACCGGCGCGACGAACATGGCGATTTGCAAGGTCGAGCCGACGGCGATCTCGACGGCGACGTTCATTTTATTTTTGTATGCCATCATGACAGCCGAAGCATGCTCCGCCGCATTGCCGACGATGGCGACGATGATGATCCCGATAAACAGCTCGCTCCAGCCAAACGACTCCGTCACGGTTTCGAACGTATGGACGAGCCGCTCTGACAAGTAGGCAACCGCGAGCGTAGCCAGTGCCAAAATGGCGGTCGCTTTTCCTTTTCCCCATTCCGGCTCCTCATGTTCTTCCGCTTCGTCCGATTTATGCTGGTATACGCCGCGGTGGGTGACAAGCCGGAAGTAAAGGGCAGCGATGTAAAGCAAAATCATAATAATCGAAATGCCGACGCTCAACGCAAGCCGTTCGCCGCCGTCCATTTGCATTGTAAACACTTCCGGAATGACAAACGCGACGAAAATGGCAAACGTCAGCAGCCCGGCGTTATGGCGGGCGTCATAAATATTGAATTCTTGCCGTTTATATTTCAAACCGCCGACAAAAAACGATAACCCGGCAACCAACAGCAAATTTCCTAGCACCGAGCCGGTCAAGGAGGCGAGCACGACATCCACGAGTCCGGCTTGCAAGGCAAAAATCGAGATGATCAACTCGACCGCATTGCCAAAGGTGGCGTTTAACAGCCCGCCGATGCGCGGTCCGGCGACGATGGCCAAACTCTCTGTCGCCCGCCCCATATAGCTGGCGAGCGCAATGATCGTCAAACAATACAGCCCAAACATCAAGACGGTCGGCCAGTGAAGAAAGCCGCCGATTACTGACACCGGCACGCCGATCCATGCCATCCAGGCAAACAACCTGTTCATTTGTGTTTCTTCCACCTTTCCCATCAACATTTTTTCGTTGCATTGATCGTTGCTTGTATGTACGATGGAATACGGGCCAGCCGTTCCGCCGTGAAAAGACGGATTCTGTTTGTTCGCGGACTGGCCAATTTAAAGAAGTGAGGATATGACGATGCGTTTTGCCATTTTAACTGCGGTCGTGGCCATCTCTGGCTTATCCCAAGGAATGTTGCTTCCGCTGTTAGCCATGTTGCTTGATGAACAAGGCGTCCCTTCGTCCGTCAACGGGGTGCATGCTGCTGCTCTATATATCGGCGTGCTGGCCATTTCACCGTTTCTGGAGCGTCCGTTGGTGAAGTATGGGTATCGACCCATCATTCTCCTTGGTGGTTCTATTGTAATATGTTCGCTTACTCTTTTTCCACTTTTTTCTTCATTTTTTATTTGGCTGGCTCTCCGTTTTTTGATCGGCGTCGGCGACCATATGCTTCATTTCGCGACGCAGACATGGATCACCGACTTTTCGCTGCCGGCTAAGCGCGGGCGGCGTCTGTCACTGTATGGTTTGGCATTCGGCCTTGGTTTTACAGCCGGCCCGCTTCTCGCTTCGCTCGCCTCGATCAATGAGGCGTGGCCGTTTTATTTGGCCGCTCTCCTCAGTTTCAGCGGATGGGTGGCCGTCTTTTGGCTACCAAAAGAAAAACCGAAGCCGTTTGAACGCTCTTCCTCAGCCGCCGGCCGGTGGGTCGGTGCATGGAAACATGCATGGCCAGCGCTCTTGCTGCCGCTTGCCTACGGCTTTTTGGAAGCGTCCCTTCATTCCGTGTTCCCGCTGTATGCCTTGCGCAAGCAGATGAGCGCCGAACAGATCGCCTTCATTTTGCCGTTTTTCTCGTTAGGCGGCATCGTCTTTCAGCTCCCGCTCGGGGCGCTCAGCGACCGGTTCGGGCGGCGGGCGGTAATTCGTTTTGCCTTGCTGGCCGGCGCCAGCTGTTTTTTGGCCGTGCTCACGGTCGGTGCGTCCACTGTCGGGCTCGCTGCCTGTCTGTTTGCCGCCGGCATGTTTACTGGCTCCCTTTTTTCCCTTGGCATTGCCTATATGACCGACTTGTTGCCGAAAGCGCTCCTCCCGACCGGCAACTTGTTGTGCGGAATGCTGTACAGCCTCGGCAGCATGGTGGGCCCGCCCCTTGCCGGAAGCGCCGTCGATGCGGCAACGAACGCCTTTTTTCTGACGGTCACCGCTGTTCTTCTCATCCCCGCCGTCTGCCTTGCCGGACGGAAGGAACAGGAAAAAGCGGCTTGACCGCTTTTTTAATTGACCATTTTATTTTTGCTGTTATATAATAAAAACAAGATAACAAGTTACTGTTTTAAAACAGAAAAAGGAGTGGCGATGATGAGCAGAGCAGAACGGAAAAACATGATCGAGTTTATCGAAAAAGTGCGGGGGTTGTCGCGGGAAGAGCTCGCCTGCATAACTGACGCCGAGATCGAGTACATTTACGAGCGGTATTACTACCATCATGAAGAAATTGTGGAGTAAAGCGCCGTTCGCTGACCGCCCCAGCGAAAAAGGGGCTGACCCAAAAGTCCGCCAAAAAGCGGACTTTTGGAGTCAGCCCTCTCTGGTTTTTGTATATTTTACCAAACGGAACAAAATTCCGACTCTGTTCTCCCCCTCATTTACGCCACCAAGGACAATTGCTTGTCCCT
>NZ_JAFWFM010000058.1:0-9017 GCF_017515625.1 Geobacillus sp. | reverse complement strand
CTTTTTTCTACCGCGCTTCGCTTGGTGGCCCCGACGAGCGTCGCGAACAAAAGTTCGCAACCCTCGTCGGGGAATCATTCCTGAATGTCACCCACAAATATTTTACTCACACAATTCATTTTTTATCATTTCCAGCCGCGAAAATTCTTTCCTCAAGGAAATCGACACATTGGGCAAAATAAAGTTTGAAAAACCCACACAATTAGTATGTACTATTAATAAAAATGTGTTATACTATTTTCAAGAGTGATTACAAAAAGAAGGCGGGTTTTGAATATGGGGATCGCAAACATGACGAATAAGCTTGATTTATTGCTACAAAAACCGTACGTACATCACCAATTGTCCGTCGCCGAGCTCGTCGAGAAAGTCCTGCAACGGAACGAAGGACGGCTGACCCACACCGGAGCCGTCGCGGTGACAACCGGCAAGTACACGGGGCGGTCGCCGAAAGACAAATACATCGTCGAAGAACCGTCCACGAAGCAAACGATCGACTGGGGAACGGTCAACCAGCCGATGTCTCCGGAAACGTTTGAGAAACTGTACGACAAAGTGCTCGATTATTTAATGAAACAAGATGAACTGTTCGTCTTTAAAGGCTTTGCCGGCGCCGATCCGAAATACCGGCTGCCGATTCAAGTCGTCAACGAATTCGCCTGGCACAACTTGTTCGTCCATCAGCTGTTCGTCCGCCCGAGCGCCGAGGAGCTCGCCGCGCACGAGCCGCAATTCACCGTCATTTGCGCGCCGAACTTTAAAGCCGACCCGAAGGTGGACGGGACGCGCTCGGAAGCGTTCATCATCATCTCGTTTGAACGGCGCACCGTGTTGATCGGCGGCACCGAGTATGCCGGCGAAATGAAAAAATCGATTTTCTCGGTCATGAACTATGTGCTGCCGGAACAAGGCACCCTGCCAATGCACTGCTCGGCCAACGTCGGGCAGGAAGGCGATGTCGCCCTCTTTTTCGGCTTGTCGGGAACGGGAAAAACGACGCTCTCGACCGACCCGAACCGCCGCTTGATCGGCGATGACGAACACGGTTGGACAAGCCGCGGCATTTTCAACATCAAAGGCGGCTGCTATGCGAAATGCATCAACCTATCGCGCGAGAAAGAGCCGCAAATTTTTGACGCCATCGGCTTCGGCGCGGTGCTCGAAAACGTCGTTCTCGATGACGCGACGCGGGTGCCGAATTACGACGACGGCACGCTGACGGAAAACACACGCGCCGCCTACCCGCTTCAGGCGATCCAAAACATCATCGACCCGAGCGTCGCCGGCCATCCGTCCACGATCGTGTTTTTGACAGCCGATGCGTTCGGCGTCCTGCCGCCGATCAGCAAGCTGACGCGCGAACAGGCGATGTACCATTTCTTAAGCGGCTACACAAGCAAGCTCGCCGGCACCGAACGCGGCGTCACCGAACCGGAAGCAACGTTCTCAACGTGCTTCGGCGCACCGTTTTTGCCGCGCCCGGCCGTTGAGTACGCGGAAATGCTCGGGCAAAAAATCGCCGAACACAACGTCCGCGTCTTTTTGGTCAACACCGGCTGGACAGGGGGGCCGTACGGCGTCGGAAGCCGCATGAAGCTCGCCTACACCCGGGCGATGGTGCAAGCCGCCGTCGAAGGGGAGCTCGACAACGTCGAAACGGTGCAAGACCCGATTTTCGGCCTCGCCATCCCGACCCGCGTCCCGGGCGTGCCGGATGACGTCCTGCAGCCGCAAAACACATGGGCCGACAAACAAGCATACGAACAAAAAGCAAAAGAGCTAGCGCAAAAATTCCGCGCCAACTTCCAAAAATTCGCCCACATCGATCCGTCCATCGAAAAACTCGGCGGACCGCTCGTTTAACAAGAACCCAGCCGGACAGGGAACCGTTCCCTATCCGGCTGTTTTTTCGAACGCATAACATGATTGTCGTCGATCCCCCAGGATTTTTGCACGATTGGAGGTCGACGACAATGCGAAGGCAGGTTTACTTCTTCAGCTGTTCAATCTTTTCCACCGGCAGCCCGGTCAGCTCGTGGATCGTGTCGACATCGTACCCTTTCGCCAACATTTTCTTCGCGATGTCGATTTTCCCTTCCTCGATCCCTTTTTGACGTCCCTGTTCAATCCCTTGCTTCATCCCTTGCTTTATTCCTTGTTTCAACCCTTGTTCGATTCCTTGTTTGACTCCTTGTTGAATGCCTTTCTCGATTCCCCGCTGTTCGTATGAGATGATGAGCTCCATCACTTGTTTCGCTTCCTTCGTCTCCATTTGGCTCACCTCGTTTCGCAGTTGGATTTCCTCCGCTTCGGACAACCGCAAATACGTTTCAAAAAACCCAAACAACAGCCGCTGCTTCGCCTCATCGAGCTCAAGGCGGACTAGCATGCGCAAAAACTCCTTTTTCACTTCCACCTTCTCGCTTTCATTATACCCCATTTTGCTTAACAAGGCGGCGGCAACCGGATTGTCACGGCGGATGTACTCGCGCCACGGCAGTTTGCGCAGTTCCACCGTCAGAAAGCGGAAGTCAAGAACCGTCAAAAATGGAAATTGAATCATCAATGAGGAAGGTTCGTCGTGGCGTTCGTCGTAGCTGAAGATGACAATCGGGAAGATGCGGCGGCGGTGTTTTTGAAACAAGCGGCTGAAGTAGAGGAACATTCGCTCGGGGAACGTCCGCTGCTTATAGCTTTGATGTTCGACGTGAACGATGACGAGCCCGTCTTCCCCTTTTACCTTTGTTTCGACCAACAAGTCGACGCTGCGCTTCTCCCCGGCTGTCACGTCGGTGAACAGCTCTTCGGAGAGGAAAGAGAGATGGTGAACGTCGATGTGCTCGTACACGTCAGGAAAGAAAAGAAGCAAAAAGTCTTCGAAAAACGTCGACAGCAGCTCCTTGAACAACCGGTCGTGATCGATTCGCTGTTTGGCCACGTTTTCCCTCCTTGCGATATCAAATACATTGCATCCTATTCGCTTTCTTCCGGCCCAACTCCTGCTTTTCCCCGAACTTTTTCATCCGTTTCGCTGTTACGGCCGGAATCGGGGCAAGCGGCCTAGTTTTCCCTCGCTTCCAAAACAGGGAGCGCAAACCGTTCTTCCGTTTGCGCTCCCATTCCCCGTTTAGTCGGCCGTCCCATTCGGTGCGGCTCCACGGTCTCCCGCATTCAATTCGTCGAATACAGGCTGACGAGCTCGTACGTCACCGTCGTCCGGTTGTCTTCCCACTCGAGCTTTTTCACGACCGCGATGCCGCTCGCTTCGCTTTGTACGGTCCGGCGCACTTCAAGCGGCACGTCGAGCGGATACAAGCGGTATCCGTCTTTTTCCAGCACAAACACATTTCCTTGAACGCGCTGTTCCTTCCCTTTGGTCACAATGACCGTCTGCACTTCCATCGGCATGCCCATATGATTTCAACCTCCTTGGCTGCCCATCGATTCGTTGGCGGCCGCGCCGCCTTTCTACTCGTATCGTATCACACCGTCGGCTGTTGTTTCATCCATTGTGTAAGCCTTTGCACCGTCTTGCGGTTGGCTGGCGGCGGAAAATAGTGAGTGAACGTGGGGAAGTACCATGCGGTCACCGGTTTGCCGAGCTGCTTCAACCGCCGTTCCAGCCGCCAAGCGTGCTCAATCGATACGTTCTCATCACGTCCGCCGTGGATGATGAGCACCGGGGCCTTGAGCCGCTCCAAATGGTAGAGCGGCGTGCGGTGCCGATAGCGCTCTGGGCATTTGTTCGGCGTCCCGCCGATGACGCGCTTCATCATCCGCCGCAAGTCTGGCCTCTCTTGATACGTAAGCGCCATATCGGTCACCCCTCCCCAAACTGCGACTGAACAGACCTTTTCCGCCATAAGGGCGGCATGAAGCGCCATCGCCCCGCCGCGCGAGAAGCCGAACAGATGGACGCGCCCCGGGTGGACGAGCGGGTGGCGGCGAAGAAGCTCAAACCCGGCAAATGCGTCATAGCGATCGTCGCCGGCGAAATCTTCGTTCCCTTCCCCGCCTCCGTTGCCGCGGTAAAGTGGGGCGAAGACGGCAAATCCGCGCGACGCGAACTCGATGAGGCGCGGCACTCGCACCTGCCCGACGTTTTTGATCCCGCCACGCAAATATAAAAACCCGTCGTACACGCCGTTTCCTTTCGGCGCCGCGAAAAACCCTTTCACCTTCAGCCCTTGGGACATATAGGTGACAACGAACACCTCGATGCCCGGGTGCGGCGACGGAAACCGGTATTGGTCGATGATGTCCCCGTCCATACGCCCGCCTCCTTCTTACGCGAAACTAGATGATGAGAACCACCCGTCATCATCCCCCAACGCCTTCTTTCATTAGGGCAAGTGGAGATGTCCGACTGCCTCGCCGCTCTTGCATGCCGCCCCTTGGAAGAGCATCAACTTGAAAAAGCCCTCGAGCGCTAGGAACGGCCCGACCGCCACCTGTTCTCGGCCGACCGCCTATTTTTTCTAGGCCTTCACACATTTTTCCCTCCTGCATACGATAAGGTGAAACCAATGTTCACCGCACGTGGACGAAAAGGGGGTAAGCCGCATGAAAAAATGGATCGCATGGTTGTGTTCGCTTCTTCTCCTTTTGCCGCTCACTGCCTGCAACAACGGCGCCGACGAAGGAAAAAAACCACTTAAAACCGTGCGCCTCGCCGAAGTGACGCGTTCGATTTTTTACGCGCCGCAGTACGTCGCCTTGGCGAAAGGGTTCTTCAAGGAAGAGGGGCTCGATGTCGAGCTGACGACGACATGGGGCGGCGACAAAACGATGACGACGCTTCTTTCCGGGGGCGCGGACATCGCGTTGGTCGGTTCGGAAACATCCATTTATGTGTATGCACAAGGGACGGACGATCCGGTCATCAATTTCGCGCAGCTCACGCAAACCGACGGGACGTTTCTTGTTTCCCGCGAGAAAATCGACCACTTTACATGGGAGATGCTGAAAGGAAGCACGTTCCTCGGCCAACGGAAAGGCGGCATGCCGCAGATGGTCGGCGAGTTTGTGCTGAAAAAACACGGCATTGACCCGCATCAAGATTTGAAGCTGATCCAAAACGTCGATTTCGCCAACATCGCCAACGCCTTTGCGAGCGGGACGGGCGATTTCGTCCAGCTGTTTGAGCCGACGGCGAGCCTTTTCGAACAAGAAGGAAAAGGCTATATCGTCGCTTCGTTCGGCATGGAGTCCGGACGCGTCCCGTACACGTCGTATATGGCAAAACGAAGCTACATGAACGAAAACAAAGACGTGATTGAAAAATTTACGCGCGCGATCTACAAAGCGCAGCAATGGGTCGAATCACACAGCGCAGCTGAAATTGCCAAAGCCATTCAACCGTACTTTAAGGACACGGACTCGGCCATCATCGAAAAAGTGGTTGAGCGCTACAAAAGCCAAGGGACCTACGCGACCGATCCGATTTTGGATGAAGAAGAATGGAACAACTTGCAAACCATTATGGCCGAAGCCGGCGAGCTGCCGAAGCGCATCGACCTGAACACGCTTGTTGATTCGTCGTTTGCCAAAAACGCGATGAACAAGTGACGAAAGCAGGTGAACGAAATGTTTCTTGCCATCGACCGCCTTTCGCACACGTATTTGACGAAAACGAACGCCGTCACTGCACTCGATGATGTGTCGCTGTCCGTCGAGAAAGGAGAATTTGTCTCCTTTCTCGGCCCAAGTGGCTGCGGCAAAACGACGCTTTTGTCCATCATCGCTGGGCTGATTGAACCGACGGAAGGGGCGGTCCACATCGAAGGCCAACCGATTTGGCCGAGCGGAATGGCCGCGCCGACGGCGCGGCGCGCGGTCGGCTACATGCTTCAGCAAGACTACCTATTCCCATGGAAAACAATCGAAGAAAACATCCTTCTCGGCTTAAAAATGACTAGAACGCTAACTGCTCAAACCAAAGAACGGGCGCTCGCTCTGCTGGCGGAGATCGGCCTTGGCGGCGTCGAGTCGTATTACCCGAGCCAGCTGTCCGGCGGCATGCGCCAGCGTGCGGCGCTCGTGCGCACGTTGGCGACCGACCCGAAGCTGCTGTTGCTTGATGAACCGTTTTCCGCCCTCGATCAACAAACAAAGCTGAAACTGGAAGAACTCGTTTGGAAGACGTTAAAACAATACGAAAAAACAGCGGTGCTCGTCACCCATGACATCGAAGAAGCCATCGCCATGAGCGATCGCATTTTCTTGTTTTCGCCGCGCCCTGGGCGCCTTGTGCGGACGTTTGTCATCCCGGATGAACTGCGCGGCCGCCCGCCGCGTGCCGCCCGCCAGCATCCGGCGTTTTCGCCATTGTTCCAATCCATTTGGAAGGAGATGGAGGCTCTTGAATCAAGCTCCTGACCGCATCCAGTCGCTGCACCGTGAATACCTCGCCGCATTGCGCAAAGAGCGGCGAGTGATCCGCCTTTGGCAGACGGCGCTACTTGTCGCCTTTTTCGCCGTCTGGGAAGCGGCGAGCCGCTTTCATTGGGTCGATCCGCTCCTATTCAGTTCGCCCTCCGCCATCGCCAAGCTGTTTGGCGAAAAACTCGGCGATCATTCGCTGTTTGTCCACACGTGGGCGACATTGTTTGAAACGTTGCTCGGCTTTCTGATCGGCACCGCCGGCGGGGCGCTCATCGGCGCGGTCCTCTGGTGGTTTCCGCGCCTGGCGAAAACGCTCGATCCATATTTGGTCGTCTTCAACGCCATGCCGAAAGTCGCCCTCGGGCCGATTTTGATCGTCGCACTTGGGCCGGGATTTACGTCGATTATCGCCATGGGCGTCGTCATTTCGGTCATCATCACAACGATTGTCGTCTATTCGGCGTTCCAAGAAGTTGATCCGAACTATTTGAAAGTGCTGCGGACGTTCGGCGCCACCCGCTACCAATGCTTTAAAGAGGCGGTGCTTCCGGCGTCGTTCCCGGCGATCATTTCGACGTTGAAAGTGAACGTCGGCCTCGCTTGGGTCGGCGTCATCACCGGCGAGTTTCTCATCTCCAAGCAAGGGCTTGGGTATTTAATCATTTACGGCTTCCAAGTGTTCAACTTCACCCTTGTGTTGATGAGCCTGCTCATTGTCGCCTTGCTGTCGACCGTTATGTATCAGCTTGTCGCCTTGATCGAAAAAAAATGGGGAAACCGCCGCTAGCGGGACGCTCGCCGAATGTTGACGGGCGTCTCGTTTCATTCCTGTCCTCCCAATGAGCCGGCATCCGCCGCTTTTGGGAAGCCCATCTTCGGGAACCTCCGATCGGCGCCCCTTTTCAATCGATCAGCCCGCGCTGTTTCAACTTGGCAAGCGCCAGTGAAAGCACGTCATCTTTCATGAAATAGCTGAAACGCTGATCGGCGCGGATGTCATCCGGCAGCGCCTCAAGCAGCACCGGACCGTTCGTTTCCAAATACGACCCCCGCTCGACGAGCGCAGCGATGTCGGCAAAATAAATGTTTTTCACGATATCCGGCTCCACTTTATATTGGCCGATGTATTCGAGCCGGCCGACAATTCCCCCCGTTTCTTCCATCACTTCGCGGGCCGCGGCTTCCGCCGCTGTTTCCCCTTCTTCCACCTTGCCGCCGGGAAACTCAAGGCCGCGGCGCGGATGATCCGTCAACAGCCATCGCCCGCCATAGCGGCACATGACCCATACATGCCCGGGGGAGGGGGAAAACGGATGATCCGCAAAGGCCAGCCGAACGCGATGTCCGTAATAATCGCGAAATTCATGCATCGGACTCTCCCCTTTCCTCTCCCCATTATACAGAAAAACACCGCTCGACTCGCGGCGTTTACTCTTCTTTTTCGTCCGGAAGAATGCCTATCGAGCGGATGTGTGCTTTCGCTTCGTCGTTGCCGAGCTCATAAATCATTTTGTAAATGTCGACCATCGTCCGGTCGTACGCATCGTTTTCCCGGTCGTAATGGTATTGAATATACGGCACGTGGGCGCGCCAAAACGCCTGCCAGTCGGTCGAGTAGTTCTGGTCGAAATACTCGCGCAGGCGGGCGATTTCCTCATCAGTCGCCTCGATTTGAAAGTCCCACGGCGACGCGGTTTTCAATTGGGAAATTTCCCCGGTTGCCATCGACACGTAATACGTCTTTTTCCGTTCGTCTGCCACCTTCGTTCACTCCTTCTGCTCTTTTTGCTTAGTGTGGGGCAATCGGGGAAAACTATGCTCATTTTATTTCATCTTTCAACAGCTCGATCGCCTTGGACGAAGCAAAAGGCCGTCCCCCGGCCTGAGGACAGCCTCCTTATTCTTATCGTCCTAAGAACGATTTCAACATCCAGACGTGTTTTTCCAAGCTGCGATGAATGCCAAGCAGCATATCCCCCGTCGTTTCATCGTTCACTTCATCCGCCAGCTGCATGCCTTCTTTCAATTCGCCGATCATCGTTTCAAAGTCGCCGACAATCGAAGCGACCATTTGCTCCGCCGTTTCCGTCCCGGCTGCTTCTTTGACGGACGCCTGCTTGAGGCAGTCTTTCATCGTCGCCACAGGCTTGCCACCCAAGGCCAACAGCCGCTCGGCCAGTGCGTCAATGTGGATCGCGGCTTCGTTGTACAGCTCTTCGAATTTTTCATGCAGCGTGAAAAACTGCGGCCCGGTGACATACCAATGATAGTTGTGCAATTTCACGTACAACACAGTCCAGTTGGCGATTTGCTTGTTGACAAGATCGATCAGTCGAGTTGTCATCCTCTCACTCCTCCTTATGGTTCTTGTACCCAGCTGGCTTGTTGATGAAACATGGAAAACGTGTCGATGGATAGCTTGCCCGATTTCACCGGAAATATGAACGCCAGCTCTGCCAGATATGGTATAATAAACTGTAGATGAGCAAAACCACTAACATAAATTTACATCGAAACAAAAAAGGAGACATGAACCCGATTCCTTGGTTAGAATAGATGTGCTACCAAACCATTTACAAGGAGGTTCATATCTAATGAATAGATTAGCACATCATCAAGGAATTCACAAGTTT
>NZ_JAFWFM010000057.1:0-6869 GCF_017515625.1 Geobacillus sp. | reverse complement strand
GGAGAGAGTCCTTTTTGCATGACATTTGCTTTTTTCTACCGCGCTTCGCTTGGTGGCCCCGACGAGCGTCGCGAACAAAAGTTCGCAACCCTCGTCGGGGATCATTTCGGAATGTCACCCACAAATATTTTACTCACACTTTGCGTATTGAATAAGTCGATTAAGTTTACTAGAAATATTAATGGGATAGGCAAACGGGCCGGTTTCGCCTAACGGATTCAAAAATTTGACACAAATTATTCAAAAAAAGTTCACATGATGAGAAAAAAATGTGATTTAATATATAGAGAAATAAACCTGCCTAGTTCTTTTGTTTTTTTGTTTTCGTATTTCGGGCATTGGAGCCAAGATCACGGCGTCTGCCCGCCGGGCGGCGCAATGAGGAGGAACAGGAGACATGGCCGAATTGAAAGCGGTGCACCAGGATGCGGCCGATGCCGGTCATCGCTCGCATGTGAGCGTCAAGACAGTTTGGAGAGAGTTATCGTCTGTTGTGAAAATCGGAATCGTCAATTCGAATTTGATTACGACGTTCGCCGGGATGTGGCTGGCGTTTTATTTTACTGGGGAACACTTTTTGGAGAACCTGCATCTCGTTTTTTTCACGCTGTTTGGGGCAGCGCTTGTCATCGCAGGTTCATGCGCCATTAACAACTACATTGACCGCGACATCGATCAATATATGGAGCGGACGAAAGTTCGGCCGACGGTAACTGGAACGATGGAGCCGCGGCGCGTACTTTGGCTCGGAGTTGCCCTGGTCGCCTTCGGCACGATGAGCTTGCTCATAACAACGGTTACGGCAGCGGTGGTCGGGCTCATTGGCATGGTGACGTACGTCTTTTTCTATACGCTTTGGACGAAGCGCCATTATACGCTCAACACTGTCGTCGGCAGCATTTCCGGCGCCGTGCCGCCGGTGATCGGCTGGACCGCGGTTGACCCAAGTTTCCATGTCGTCCCGCTTGTTCTCTTTTTGATCATGTTTTTATGGCAGCCGCCGCATTTTTTGGCGTTGGCGATGAAGAGGTGCGAGGAGTACCGGGCTGCCGGCATTCCGATGCTGCCGGTCGTTCACGGCTTCGCCATGACAAAACGGCAAATCATCGTCTGGGTGGCCTGTTTGCTGCCGCTGCCGTTTTATTTGTTCTCGCTCGGCGCGCCGTTTTTAACGGTCGCGACGCTGCTGAACATCGGCTGGCTGTTTTTGGGGCTGTGGGGCTTGAAAATGAAAGATGACTTAAAGTGGGCGAAATGGATGTTCGTCTATTCGCTCAACTATTTGACAATTCTATTCGTGGCGATGGTGATCGCCACCTTATGGTAAACGTTTGAAATTCTTTCATCTCTTTCATCATGAAAGAATTTGTATATATTTCTACATCAAAGAAAGAGGGGTTTGATTAGGCTATGAACAAAGGGCTGCGTAACTGGCGCTTACTTTCTTTGTTTGGAATGATGGCGCTGTTGCTCGCCGGCTGCGGCAAGCCGTTTTTGTCGACGCTCCAGCCTGCCGGCGAAGTAGCGGACATGCAGTACTCGCTCATGTTGCTGAGCACGTCGATCATGGTGCTCGTCATTGTCGTTGTAGCGATTATTTTCGTCTATGTTGTCATCCGCTTCCGGCGGAGCAAGGGGGAAGAAAACAAAATTCCGAAGCAAGTGGAAGGAAGCCATAAACTAGAAATTATTTGGACTGTCATTCCAATCATCCTCTTGCTGATTTTGGCGGTGCCGACGGTATCGGCGACGTTTAAGCTGGCGGATGTCAAGCCGATGAATGACAAGAACCGTGATAAAGACACGGTTGTGGTCAACGTGCGCGCCAACTTGTATTGGTGGGAGTTTGAGTACCCGGATTACGGCATTATTACGAGCCAAGATTTAGTCGTGCCGACGAATGAAAAAGTGTATTTCAACTTGGTCGCGTCGGATGTCAAACACTCGTTCTGGATTCCGGCGGTCGGTGGAAAAATGGATACAAATACGGACAACAAAAACCAGTTCTGGCTTGTCTTTGACCAAGAAGCGACAGATAAAGCCGGCGGCGTCTTTTACGGCAAATGTGCGGAGCTTTGCGGGCCGTCGCATGCCTTGATGGATTTCAAAGTGCGTCCGTTGCCGCGCACGGAGTTTGATGCTTGGGTCGAAAAAATGCAAAATGCAAAAAAACCGGTTGTGACGGATCCGGTTGCCAAACAAGGCGAGGCGATTTTCAACAAAAGCTGTATCGGCTGCCATGCCGTGTCGCCGGTAGACAAGCGTCCGGAACAGGCACGCACAGCGCCGAACTTGGCGAACTTTGGCGATCGCGAACGAATTGCCGGCATTTTAGAACACAATGAAGAAAACTTGAAAAGATGGCTGCGTGATCCCGAAAGCATAAAGCCTGGAAACAAAATGACAGGTACATATGGCGAACTGACAGAAGAGCAGATTGATGCGTTGACGAAATATTTAATGAGCTTAAAAGTGGAATAAGGTATAAAAGGGAGGTTTCACTGTGAGTACGATCACTCGCAAAAAGGGTGTCGGCGCCGTTTTATGGGATTACTTGACAACAGTCGATCATAAAAAAATCGCCCATCTGTATCTAATCGCCGGAGGATTTTTCTTCCTGCTTGGCGGTCTTGAGGCGCTGTTCATCCGCATTCAGCTCGCGAAGCCGAACAACGATTTCCTTGTCGGCGGCTTGTATAACCAAGTGCTGACGATGCATGGAACGACGATGATTTTCTTGGCTGCGATGCCGCTTGTTTTCGCCTTTATGAACGCAGTCGTGCCGCTGCAGATCGGCGCGCGCGACGTTGCGTTCCCGTTCTTGAACGCGCTCGGATTTTGGCTCTTTTTCTTCGGCGGCCTGTTTTTAAACTGTTCGTGGTTTTTAGGAGGCGCGCCGGACGCCGGTTGGACGTCGTACGCATCGCTAGCGCTCGATTCGAAAGCGCACCACGGTGTCGACTTTTACACGCTCGGATTGCAAATTTCCGGTATTGGAACGTTGATAGGCGGGATTAACTTCCTTGTCACGATCATCAACATGCGCGCTCCGGGCATGACGTTTATGCGCATGCCGATGTTCACATGGGCGACGTTTGTAACGTCGGCGCTTATCTTGTTTGCATTCCCGCCGCTGACGGTTGCTTTGATTTTCATGATGATGGACCGGTTGTTTGGCGGCAACTTCTTTAACCCCGCTGCCGGTGGTAATACGATTATCTGGGAGCACTTATTCTGGGTGTTTGGACATCCGGAAGTTTACATTCTTGTTTTGCCGGCATTCGGTATTTTCTCGGAAATTTTCGCGACGTTCTCGCGCAAACGCCTATTCGGTTATTCGTCAATGGTGTTTGCGACCGTGCTCATCGCGTTCTTAGGCTTCATGGTGTGGGCGCACCATATGTTCACCGTCGGGATGGGACCGATTGCGAACGCCATCTTTTCTGTCGCAACGATGACGATTGCGGTGCCGACCGGGGTGAAAATTTTTAACTGGCTGTTTACGATGTGGGGCGGAAGCATCAAATTTACGACGCCAATGCATTATGCGGTGGCGTTTATTCCGTCGTTCGTCATGGGCGGGGTGACCGGGGTCATGTTGGCGTCGGCGGCGGCGGATTATCAATACCATGACAGCTATTTTGTTGTTGCGCACTTCCATTACGTCATTGTCGGTGGGGTTGTGTTCGCTTTGCTTGCCGGCACGCATTATTGGTGGCCGAAAATGTTTGGCCGCATGCTGAATGAAACGCTCGGCAAAATGACGTTCTGGCTGTTCTTTATCGGTTTCCATTTGACATTCTTTATCCAGCACTTCCTCGGCTTGATGGGGATGCCGCGCCGCGTCTTTACGTATTTGCCGAACCAAGGATGGGAAACCGGCAACTTGATCAGCACGGTTGGGGCATTCTTTATGGCAGCCGCGACGGTTATTTTACTTATTAACATTGTGATTACGACGGTAAAAGGCGAAAAAGCGGCGGGGGATGCATGGGGCGACGGCCGCACGCTCGAATGGGCGATCGCTTCGCCGCCGCCGGTGTACAACTTCGCTCAAACGCCGCTCGTCCGCGGGCTTGATGCTTTCTGGCTCGAAAAAATGGAAGGCAAAAAAGAATTGACGCCGGCTGAACCGCTTGGTGACATTCATATGCCCAATTCGTCGTTCTTGCCGTTTGTCATTTCGTTTGGACTGTTTGTTGCAGCATTCGGCTTTACGTACCATAATGACGCCGGATGGGGCTTGCCGGTCGGCATTCTCGGCCTGCTGATCACACTCGGTTCGATGTTGCTGCGTTCGGTGATCGATGACCATGGCTTCCATATCCATAAAGAAGAAGTGCTTGAGCTTGAGAAGAAGGGGGCGAACGCCTGATGCATGCGGAAGAAAAACTGACAGCCGAGACGTTTCCGGCGGCGCCGGAACGCGCCACCCTTGAAGGGAAAAACAAGTTTCTCGGTTTTTGGCTGTTTTTAGGCGGAGAGACGGTGCTGTTCGCCTCTCTCTTTGCCACCTATTTGGCGCTCAAAGACAAAACGAACGGCGGCCCTTCGGCAGAGGAGCTGTTCCAAATGCCGATCGTATTTATGGCGACCATGCTGCTGCTAACCAGCAGCTTGACGAGCGTGTATGCCATTTATCATATGAAAAACTTTGATTTTAAAAAGATGCAGCTCTGGTTTGGCATTACCGTTTTGCTTGGCGCCGGCTTTTTGGGCTTGGAAATTTACGAGTTCAATGAATATGTGCATGAAGGCCATAAGTTTACGACGAGCGCCTTCGCGTCCGCCTTTTACACGCTCGTCGGCACGCACGGCGCCCACGTTGCGTTTGGATTGCTTTGGATTTTAACATTGATGATTCGCAATGCCAAGCGCGGGTTAAACTTATATAATGCCCCGAAGTTTTACGTCGCGAGCCTTTATTGGCACTTTATCGACGTCGTCTGGGTGTTCATTTTTACCGTCGTATATTTAATGGGAATGGTGGGGTGAACGTATGGCGAACCAAACGAACTCCGGAAATGAACGCGTCGATTTGGCATACCGTCGCCGCAAAAATGCGGAAGAGATGCGCCATCAACTGATTGCATTCGTTTTGATGATTTTGTTGACGCTCATTGCCTTCGCCGCCGTTGGTTACGAAGAGTTTTCCCATTGGTTTGTCGTTCCGTTTATTTTGTTGCTTGCCGCTGTGCAAGTGGCGTTCCAGCTTTATTATTTCATGCATATGAGCCATAAAGGCCACGAATTCCCGGCGATGTTTATTTACGGCGGTGTGGCGGTTATGCTTCTACTTGTTTGGGCGTTTACAACAGTTATTTGGTGGTAAGAAAAGGGGGAATCGGTTTTGCGCCGGTTTCCCCTTTTTCAATAGCCTTGGCGCGGCGTCGTGTAGTATAATGGGAAAGGACAAATCAGGAGGGGATTCGTATGTTTCAATCGCTGCAAATGTTTGGCCCCGTCGCCCTTTGGAGTCCGTTTTTTTTGCTTGTGTTAGCGGCGGTTGCGTTGCTGTACATTGGGATCACCGGGCCATGGCGGCAGCGCTTTGGCCTTGATGATCCGGTTCCGGGCAAACAGAAGGCGTACTTTTTGGTCGGCATCGCGCTCCTTTACGTATGCAAAGGTTCGCCGCTTGATCTGCTCGGCCATTTATCGTTTACTGCTCATATGGTGCAAATGGCGGTGCTGTATTTGATCGTGCCGCAATGTTTCATTTTAGGCATTCCGGCGCCGCTGTATGAGCGCCTCTTCCGTTTCGCCGCGGTGCGCCGCCCGTTTCAGCTGCTGACGAAGCCGGTCATCGCTCTACTGCTGTTTAACGGCTTGTTTTCGCTTTACCATGTGCCGATGATTTTTGACACCGTTAAAATGAATATGATTTTGCACGCTGTCGTCACTACGGTCATTTTTGTCGCCGCGTTTTGCATGTGGTGGCCGCTTGTCAACAAGCTGCCTGATTGGCAAACGTTGTCGGGATTGAAAAAAATGGGCTACATTTTCGCCAATGGTATGCTGTTGACGCCGGCTTGCGCGCTGATCATTTTTACGGACACGCCGCTTTATGCGACGTACACCGACCCGAAGGCATGGATGGCTTCTTTGGCGCTTTGCGTGCCGCAAGGGACTTTGGCGTCGCTTGATTTGACAGGCCCGCAAATGTTCTTGTCGATGTCGCCGTTTCATGACCAACAGCTCGGCGGGGTATTGATGAAAATTATTCAAGAAATCGTATACGGGATCATGCTGTTCGTTGTTTTCAGCGAATGGTATCGGAAAGAGCGGGAAAAAGAACCGAACATGGGTATGGAGCCGCGGCCGACGAAATTGTAAACCGGTGTTGGCTGCAAGGGGATGAGTTGAAAGGAAAGGGAGAGAACGGATGGCGATTTTACCGACGATCAGCACAAGTTGCATCGTGATCAGCGCTTTGCTTGTTGCTTACGGCTGGTATTTGATCAGCCGCAAACGGACGGAAGCGCATAAAAAGGTGATGTTGGCCGCCGCCGTCTTTGCGCTGTTGTTTTTTATCATTTACATGTCGCGGACGTTGTTTATTGGCAATACGAGCTTCGGCGGACCGGAGAATGTCAAAGTCTATTATACGGTGTTTCTTATTTTCCATATCATGTTGGCGACAGTGGGAGCCGTATTTGGCCTTGTGACGATCTGGACGGGGCTGAAAGACAGCCGCTCCCGCCATCGCCGGCTTGGGCCGGTGACGAGCATTATTTGGTTCGGCAGCGCTTCGACGGGGGTCATCGTGTATTTGCTTCTTTACGTCCTGTACCCGGGTGGGCAGACGACCTCGCTGATTAAAGCAGTGCTCGGATTTTAGAGGCAAGTGGCATCGGCCGGCCGGATCG